>CAYHQC010000001.1:0-47396 GCA_964358845.1 uncultured Gammaproteobacteria bacterium
TTAGTGTGGTTTTTATTGTGTTTTGTATAGTACTTCTTGGGACAAATTGGTATAACAATCCATAAAATAAATCCTAATTCCTAAATCCTAATTCCTAAATCCTAAATGAGGAATGAGAAAGGCCCGCCTGCCAGCGCTTGACCGCAGGGATGGCGGGCAGGGGGAGTAGGGAAGGTGCGCCGATAGCAGGCCTGTCCGCCGATAGGCGGGTATAGTTTGATATAGTTAAGTCTTGTAAATTATAGGCCTATAGCAACCTGCCTCTCTGGCAAGGCGGGTGTGGATAATTAATTTCACGGTGTTGCAGGATTATTTTCACAGTCTTATTTAGCTTCATACTTCGCACCCTTACTCACCTGAGTACATGATGTGTGCGTATTTGTTAAAGTTTAGATTGTTAATACGCTCTATACTGCGTTACACTAGCATAGAGCATCGTCTGGATTAGCCTCAAAAGCAATATTCTAGCGCGTATTGACGCGCTAAAATATACCCGAACAAACTTTCTCGCACTATAACGCATCAGACTGCTTGTTTTTTTGCTAAGTCACTTTATCAAATAGCCTTGAGTTTCATAATGCGGAGCGTACTACTGCTCCATATTACGACGTGTCTGCTGTTTATCTTTCATGCGATGTAGCCTCAAAAATATCAATCTAGCGCGTATTAATAAGCTAAATAGAGCAGAGCATAAATAACCCGAAAGACCTCTTCTTGTCATGCGACTCATTCTGTCACGTACATACGAAACCATGCGCACACCAACTTGTCACACTACATAACGTGATTGCGGCAACTCTTCGAGAGTGTCCAGAGTTACTCTCCCTTTCAAGACATACAGAAATAAAAGGCGCGTTTTTTCAGGGTATCAGTTAAGGGGTAAATTGTCATAAAAGCACGTAAGGGAACATATTGGCTTAAGGTCGTACAATAATACTTTTGCGACATCACGAAGTGGGATGATTGAGAGTGTGCTCATTTGTGTTGATTGCTGTGTTTTCATTTATTCATGCAATTACGTTTTCGTTTTATTTGTTTATAGATACGCGATTGATTTCGTTTTTGTCACCCATTTTTATTTCACCCGAGGGTTATTTATTTGCTTGAATATTGGTTAGTTTGTGTACGAAAATTTAATATCTAATTTGTCTTTTTTATCACGAGGTGTATATGGAGATGACCACTTGTGCGTTGAACGATTATTGAAGGCGTTCTAGGTCACTACAGGGGCTCATATTTAGCCTCAATTTTGACGAAACTTGTAGGTGTCAAAAATTGTCGTTTTTGAAGGATGACAACCTGCATTAGTCTCTATAAGAGAGATAGTTTTTGCATTAAAATTTCCGATTGGTTTATTCTTTATTTTTTCAATAAAATCAAACCATTTCTTGTCAGGAATTTTTGTATAGCGACAGATAGTAATATTCGCAAAAATGATTTCATCATTATAATAGGATTTGTTATCAGCGCAGTCATTGAGTATAAGTTCTGATCGTAATTGTCGGACAAGCTGGTTAAATTCTTTTGTGACTAAGGCAATGACGGCTAAACTTGTGGGCATATTCAAGAGTCCTGCCAACTCAAAATGTTGTGCGCCGTAGTGTGGCACAATTGTTGAAAATACAGTTTTGGCACGTTCTATCGTGTCATTATCATATGACGGCGGGCTTGCAATTACACGAACATTTTGTACCGTAAGGTGTAGTCCATTGATTGGAAAATAATACTGATCAGGGTTTAATAATTGGAGAGGTTTGATAAGTTGTGTGTCAATAATCGTAGCAAGATCGGTTGGCAAAAATGATACTGCGGCAAGGCACAGTTGGTTATCATTTGTATAGTCTTTTTGCATTGATACGGTTTGTGAGGCTGAGGAATTGGTTTGAAACGCCAACTCCATTTGGCGTATTAGAGTAAGCTGTTTTTGTTGAAATGGTGACATGGATATATTTTATCATATTGACAAATATTACTATGTCGCACATTATGGATTGTAAGGACGTGTGAAACACGACTTACAATCCGACGCGATTGTTGCGACGTGGAATAAATTATGAATTTAGAACAACTTCTCAAAGAATTTTTGGAATATCTAGAAATTGAGCGAAATGTTTCGCATTTGACTATCCGAAACTACAAACATTATTTGGAGCGGTTTTTGGCTTTTTTGGGAAGTCCGATTTTAGGTGACTCCTCTACCCCATCCGTGTCCCGCGAAGCGGGATCCGACTCCGCCGGAAAAATTTTAAAACCTTCTGACATTACCACAGAGTCAATTCGTCAATATCGATTATATTTATCACGATATACCGATGCGCATCAGATGACCTTAAAGCGAGTCACACAAAATTATCACCTCATCGCACTTCGAAGTTTCTTGAAGTATCTTAATAAACGAGATATTGCGGTCATTTCTCCTGATAAAATTGAGCTTCCAAAAGCGGAGAGTCATTCAATCAAATTCTTGGATCATGATCAAGTGACGAGGTTATTAAATCAACCGGAGATTTCAAAGACTGAAGGGCTTCGAGATAAAGCAATTTTAGAAACGTTGTTTTCGACTGGGCTTCGTGTATCGGAATTAGTTTCTTTAAATCGTGAACAGGTTAATTTAGAGAGACGAGAGTTTGGCGTGGTTGGTAAAGGAAGACGTGTGCGCATTGTCTTTTTATCCGAGTCATCAGTGACTTGGATACAGCGGTATTTGGCGACGCGTGAGGATCAGTTGGCACCGCTTTTTATCCGTTACAGCGGCAAGAAGCCGGATGAACATGACACGACAGGATCGTCTATTCGATTGACGGCCAGAAGTATTCAACGATTGGTAGATAAGTATGCAAAGAAAGCAAGGCTTCCTATCAAAATTACTCCACATGGATTGCGTCATAGTTTCGCGACCGATCTTTTAGGAAATGGCGCTGACCTTCGCGCTATCCAAGAATTGTTAGGTCACAAAAATGTCTCAACTACGCAGATTTACACACATGTAACTAACCCGCAACTCCGCGCAATTCATGATAAGTTTCATAGTAAATAATATGTATGGAAGTATCACACACCATTAAATCAGAAAATAAAATTGGAATTCCCAATAAAACACTGAAAGATTTAACCCCGATTGAGCAACAGCAATTCTTCGCCGACGTGATTGCTGAAAAGGATAAATTTGTTGCATGGTCAGAAGAACAATTGCGCGATGGCAAAGTAACTGAATCCATGGGAAAAAAATTTATGGAAACCGTGAAGAACGCACCCTCAAAAAAACTTCTTGTAGCGTCTATGTCTGTTATTGGGTTGGCGAATATCGGACTAGCTATCGCTGGCAAGAAGGCTGGATTGTCAAACGGTGCGATAGCTGATATGTGGGTCGAAACGATTGGATTGCCGGTTTTAGAAGAATTAGTCTTTCGTTCTAGACATATACCTAATTTTCTTACTTGGGCGGGAAAACAGGTAGGTTTTGAAGTTAGCCCTAACGTTTCCAGATTAGGAGGGGCAGCAATTTTTTCAGCTGGCCATGACTTTGATTACATAAGAAGAAACAAAAAACATATGGATGTGTTGAACTTTGCGCAAAAGAGCACAATGGGGTTGCTACTGAACAAAGTATCGTCAGAACATGGATTATCGGCAAGTATACCAGCTCATGCATTGTTTAACACTTTGGGAAACAGTGTTAAATATTTATGGGATTTCGCTCCAAATTATAGACCTCTTTGGTATACAATTTTTTTGACACGACAAGCTTGTGAACTTGGTATCGGAATTATTGGAATTAAAGAGGTTCTTGATGATAAACATATTAATGATACGTTGAAACGTATACGAATTGCAGAATCATCTAGTCAATCTATAGACATGGAAAAGGAATTTGTTAATAAGTTGTTAAAAAATCCTTCAACCGATGGCTATAAGTTTCAAGCTGGAGTAGAACTTGCTTATGTGAACGCCGAACTAACGATGCCTGATATGATAAAAGATATAATGACACCAGATGATTATGCTCGGTCACAAGTGCACAAGATGGTGACAAGTGTTTGGAAGGATGAAAAAACACTTCCTCATCGATTAGAAAAAGCAAATACGTACATTACTGAACAAATAGCGAAACGCACGAATGTATGAACATCACGGTTTTATACAATAAGCCCACGGCACGATTTATCAAAAATGCGACATTCATGCAGGCAGAGGAAGACACCGAAGAATCGGCCCGAGAAGTGGCGGAAGCGCTCAAGGAAAAAGGAGCTAAGCCTACATTGGTCGCTTTAACAGAAAATACCATTGAATCAGTTATTTCTTCCTTACCTTTTGATTTGATATTTAATCTTATCGAATGGACCGGTGTAGATACGCCGTATGCTATAAAAACATATGATGCGATGAACGCTCGCGGATTTTACTACACAGGGGCTACTCTAGAGACATATTTGTTATCGTGTGATAAGTCGATGATGAAAAAGCACTTAGACGAAGCTTCCCTGCCTACTGCGCGTTGGCAATTATTTTTAAGCGGCAATGAACACGTACGAACAGATTTTCATTATCCCTTGATTGTAAAAGTAAGCAGCGAACATTCAAGTGTCGGATTGTCAAAAGAAGCGATCGTAAACGACGTAAAAAGCTTGATACCTATTGTCAAAAAAAGACTTGCTGAATACCAGCAACCTGTGTACGCAGAAGAGTTTTTATCAGGGCGTGAATTTCAGGTGACACTGTTAGAAAGGTCATCAGGACTGACTGTTTTTCCGATATCCGAAGTGCGCTACACCAATGGCACGGATGTACCGTTTTTGACCTATGCCAGCCGTTGGAACGCAAATCACAGGGACTATCAAAATTCTGATGTGATTTTAGCTAAACTAACAAAAGAGCTTCAAGAAAAAATTGAAGAGATGAGTAAAACTGCATTTACGACATTTGGCTATCGAGATTATGCACGGTTTGATATCCGTTGCCAAAACAAAGAGCCTCTTTTTTTGGAAATAAATTCAAATCCCGGGTTAAGCGATGATGCAGAGTATGGCATGACCGTTTCGTATAAAGCGCTCGGGTTGACGTTTGCTGATTTTGTGTGGGAAATAGTCGAGTCCGCACTTAGGCCTCATCCGATAATAACTTGAATGTATCGGTGCGGCACAAAGGGCCGTAGCGAACGAGCCCTTAGACGGAATCAGATGGCGTGAAGATGTGCGCTGTACTGATGCGGAATTTTGGTAATGCATCTTCTGTTTTTGCGATAATTAAGAGAAGTTGTGGTTGCCAACTTTTCACGAGTCGGAATTTTTTTCCTCTTTTGTGCAGTTTTCTGCGTTTGAAATCATAGTCAAACCAGCGTGTGCGAAAGTCGGCCCAGTTGTAGGATTTGCGTTTGCCAGACGCACTATCCAAAAGCACGATGCGACTTTTGGCGGATAAATAGGATGCGACCACTGCCCAATGTCCAGATTCTATATGGGGCTCATCTTTTTCATTGAGATCATAAAGATAGGAGACAAGTGCGGCGCGTGGCGATGCTGGTGGATACTTTAGACTGCTTTGTAAATGGCGAAGTGTCGCATTTTCGACGGCCATGACAGAGAGTCCTAATTTCGTAATGGCAGTGATCATATTTTTGGTCGATGTACCATTTCTGCTAGTTTTGCAAAGTTCTATAAGAGATGAAAGTGATTTGCGAATGCCCAAGACATTGAGTGCATGTTTAATTGACGCTGGTCCACACGTCGTGTCATCAGGTTGCATGATTGGCTTCACGTGTTTTCTTCCCATAGTGTAAATATTTAAAACGGAGGGTTACAACAATCATTTTACTCGTGTTTGAGGAGTTCGACAAGACCTATAGTTTTGTACGCGGCTGGTTAGCGTAATTGGTAGCTTAGGCTTACCTGTATGATTATTTCGTTTGATCCAGGCTCTATGGTGGAGGGAGCAGCTTGGTCTCCACCTGCCTCCATGGCAGTTTTGGCATACATCATGCGTGGAACCGGACCATCGTTATTTACTCCTTCAGAGTAGTTGACGATAGTGCCCAATGTAAATCCTACGGTTTTTGCTGCGAGTTCAGCTTTCTTTCTCGCATCCGCGACGGCTAGTGTTCGCGCTTCGTTTTCCGCTTTGGCGCGATCGTCGACATCAAAGGAAACACCGTTTACTTGATTTGCACCATTGGCTGTAGATGCGTCTATGACATCATTTGCTTTATCCATGTCCCGAACCTTTATGGTGAGCGATGAATTCGCATCATAGCCTATGATCCGTTGAACGCTTTCTTGGTAATCGTATCGTGGATTAATAGAATAGTTTTCTGTTTTGATATCTTTGGCATCGATACCAAGTTGTTTTACCGCTTTGGAAATGGCATCCATTTTTGTATTGAGATCTTTTTGGGCAAGCTTTACAGTCGGACCCTGGGAAGTAACACCGACAGATACAAGGGCTATATCTGGTATGACTGTCGTTTTTCCGATACCCGTCACAGTAAAAAAGTCTGATTTTTCTGTGGTGATACTGCTGACACTAAATGGTATTGGACCGACGAGTTTTACAAATGCAAAAAGAGAGAGAAAGAAAATAATGATGGCTCCGCCTGCTGATAGTTTCATATATTTGGTTGTTCTTCTTTAGTCAGTATACTTATTTTCATTTCTTGCAACAAAATAAGCATCGTATCAGCATGTTTTATGAGACGTTTTATTGATTCGATTTTATTTGTTGTAGCTTCACTCATATATATTAGTATAACACTGGCAATTCATATCGCGTCAATGAGAATTATTTGCTGCAATAACATGGGTTTGCATTAAATTTGACGTTATTACATAATATGGACACTCTGACAGAGGATATAATAACTAGTGATCAAGTACGGAAAATACAACAAATGACAGGAACGCATTTTGGTGCGTTAGCGTTCATAACTAATCTAGTGAAAAAAGTCGGCCCAGACGTAGCATTAGACTGGCTTAATGAAAGGGGGTGTCCGGTCAATACTGACACCTCAACAGCATGGTGGGATAGTAATTTTCATACCATGAAGGGTCAAGCGCTATTAAAAGGCTGGTATAAAGAACCGCTTAAGAAGTGATTAGAGATGTAATTGTTGTGTAGCAAATATAACATTTTGCATGAGACATGCGACGTTGACCGGACCCACACCCCCGGGGGTAGGTGTATAACATGAAGTTGTTTCGGCAATTTCGGCCTCATTATAGTCTCCGTGTAGTTTCCCTGCCGCGTCACGCCATATACCAACACTTATAAGGATTGCACCGGGTTTGATCGCATCTGGGGTTACGACTTGTTTTTTGCCCACACAACTTATGATTATGTCGCCGGAGATTAAAATATTTTTTGGGGTGGGGGTAGATGAATTAATTGGTGACGTCGTACAATTTAGCTTTTTGAAATAGTGGAGGATTGGAGTTCCTGCTGTTTCACCTTTTCCAATCACAACTATATTTTTTGATCGTAGCCAATCTATAAATGATTTTTTTATTTTTGTGTTGCTATGAATTATCTTTAGTATCTCCCCCACTGCCAGGGCCACCGGTACTTCATGTGGCGAATTCTGTAAAAATCCATCAATATCTTTGTGAGGATTCACAAGGTTAACTATGTCTTGTGTGTCGCCAACCTCTTTAGGGATTGGTCGTTGGATAATGATGCCATGAATGTTGGGATCGTTATTGTATTGTAAAACAATTTTTTTTAAATCATCTTTTCTGATGACTGACGACTGATGACTGAAGACTACATTCACCCCGATTGCCGCCGCCGCTTTTTGTTTTTGCTTGATGTATGCTAACGATGCAGGATCGTCGCCTACGAGTATGACTGCAAGAGTCGGAGTGATGCCACGCATCTTTAAAGTTAAAACGTCATTTGATAGAGTGGCAAGGATTTGATCAGCGATAGTTTTACCGTCTATGAGCATATGGCAATAGTATAGCATTGACATACATCATTGATAATGTGTTTAATGGAGGTAAGGAGAAATTAATATATGAACCCAAAGTCATTTACTGCAAGCCTTATCGCGATGATTTTAGTTGGCCTTCTTTTTGTCGTTGGCGTGAGCTTTTTACTGCCTTGGAATATGATTTCGTGGGGAAAGATTGGTGTGCAGCCAATTAATAGCGTAACTGTTGTTGGAGAAGCCAGGTCTCAGCAAAAAACTCAAATTGCTATGTTTAGTGCTGGAGTGAATGCATATGGGGATGACAAGCAAGTGGCAGTAAACGACGTGAACAAAAAAGTTGATGCGATTATTACAGCTGTCAAAGAGTTTGGGGTAAAAGCTGAGGATATCAAAACGCAGAGCCTTAATATTTATCAAAACCAAGAGCAATATTATGAAGAAGGGCGGCAAAAAACTCGGCCCGGCCAGTGGAATGTAAGTAACACCATAGAGGTAAAACTTTTGGATGTTGATCGTGCATTTTCCCTTGCAAGTGTCTTTACTAAAAGTGGAGCGACCAATGTCAATGGCCCCAATTTTAGTTTTGATGATACGACAGGAGCTTCCAATGAATTGTTTGATCAAGCGCTCAAAAACGCTGGCGAGAAAGCAGCGATTGTTGCCAAAAGTAGTGGACGCACGCTTGGCAAGATCATAAGTGTCGTAGAGGGATACGCGCCCGCTCAAACGTTTTATCGTATGGAAGGCGGCGGTGGTGGAGGTGGCGGGATAGAACCGGGGTCTGGGACAGTAAACAAAACCGTCACCGTGACGTATGAGTTGGAGTAAATAGTCGTTTTCACACCGATCGCTAGAAAATTGACTACTTTGAGAGATTTAGTAGATTCTTAATCTAATAGAGAATCGTCGTATGCAGCAATAATGTTTGGATGTGATTCGCGAAAGCCGGGAATAGTTAAGAAAAAACTTAATATTCTTTTTTGAAGCGAGCTTCTTCTTTCAGAACCAAGTTCTTTAAAAGTTTTACTATTCGCTTGATCAAGAAGATCAGATAAAAGATCTACTTTTTTTGCTTCTGCAGCCATTTGTGCACGTTTTAGTAGGGCTTGTTCTTGTTCTTCTATCATATATATTTACTTCGTTAGGCAGGTGGCTGCGGCTATAGTATCACCTTTGTCGGTAAAGCGCATCAGAATTACTCCACTGGTCGCGCGCGAGAGTTGCGGGACAGATTTAAGCGGCAACTTCACGACTTGACCTTTCATAGATGTCAAAATGACTTCCTCAGCATTTTCAGGAACCATTTGAGAAACGACAACTTTACCAGTTTTATCTTTAATTTCAGCCACCTTTACTCCTTGTCCGCCGCGTCGCTGTTTGGGAAATCCTGTGACACTCGTTTTTTTACCAATCCCCTTCTCCATCACCGTAAAGAAGTCTACTTTTTTATTTTTGGCGGTAATCATGTCCATGCCGACGATAAAGTCGCCGGTTTTTAAAAGTATTCCTCTCACTCCCATGGTATCGCGACCAGTATGCCGAACCTCTGTTTCTGTAAATCGGATAGATTTTCCTTCATGAGAAACAAGAAGAATATCATCCTCACCACTGGTCAACTTGGCCCAGATGAGGGAGTCGCCGCTTTCCAACTTGATAGACACTAATCCATTTCGTCTGATGTTTTCGTATTCAGACAATTTGGTTTTTTTCACGACTCCTCGTTTGGTGGCCATCAAGATATACGCGATGCCTTTTTCCTTTTGTTCTTTTTTATCCAAACTGTAGGTAAGAATTGATGTCACTTTTTCAGTACTTTCCGTATTGATAAGATTGACGACCGCCTGACCTTTGGATTGGCGGCTTCCTTCGGGGATGTCCCAGACGCGTACCTGATACACCTTGCCCCGATCTGAGAAAAATAAAAGATTATCATGGGTATGGGCTGAGACTAATTTGCCGATGGCATCTTCATCTTTGGTCGTCATGCCGATGACTCCCTTGCCTCCGCGCTCCTGGAGCTTAAAAGACGATCGTGGGACGCGTTTGATGTAGCCTGTTTCCGTCATCGTGATAATCGTCTCTTCGTTAGGAATAAGTTGTTCATCGGTAAATTCACCCACCTTGCTTTTAAATACCTTGGTACGCCGAGCGTCGCCAAATTTTTCTTTGAGTTTGATGATTTCATCTTTTATCACTTTGAGAATTTTTTCCGGGTGATCCAAAAGATCCAAAAGATAGGCAATTGTTTCGCGAATCATTGAAAGTTCGTCCTCGATTTTTTGTCGTTCGAGGGCTGCTAATCGACGAAGCTGCATATCTAAAATTGCGACGGCTTGTAATTCTGAGAGCCCAAACCGTGATTTTAACTTCTGTTTGGCTTCTTCTGCATCTTTGCTTTTTTTGATTATAGAAATCACTTCATCGATGTGATCGACCGCGATTTTTAATCCTTCCAAAATGTGTTCGCGTGAGCGTGCTTCTCTGAGTTCAAATTCGCTTCTTCTTCGTATTACACTATGCCTATGTTTTACGTACTCTTCTAAAATTTCTCGAAGGGTCAGTGTGCGGGGTGTGCCATCCACAAGTGCCACGGTGTTTACAGGAAATGAGGTTTGCAGTTCCGTTTGTTTGTAGAGATTGTTCAGCACGCGTTTGGGTTGGGCATCTCGCTTGAGTTCCACAACGACCCGAATTCCTCGTCTGTCAGATTCGTCGCGTAGATCAGAGATGCCGTCGATTTTTTTGTCTTTGACAAGATCTGCAATCCGAGCGACTAAATTGGCTTTGTTTACCTGATACGGAAGTTCAGAAATAGCTATTGCACTTTTGCCGTTCCCCATTTCTTCAATTTCTGCCTTGCCGCGAATAACTATTTTTCCTTTTCCTGTCGCATAAGCACTTTTTATTTCATTGATGTCATAAATCATACCCGCAGTTGGAAAGTCAGGACCCGTGACAAATTCCATCAGATCCTCAACAGTAGCCGTAAATACAAAGGTAGGCGCTTTTCCTGATTCGATGTTTGAGACTTTCGTTTTACTAATTAAAAATACGATAGCATCGACCAGCTCACCTAAATTATGCGGTGGAATTTTGGTCGCCATACCCACAGCGATTCCTTCTGATCCCATAAGAAGTAAATTCGGAAGCTTGGCGGGCAAGTACAGCGGCTCTTTGATCGTGCCGTCAAAGTTTGGTTCAAAGTCGACTGTTTCTTTTTCGATATCCAAAAGCATTTCTGCAGAAATTGCCGAAGAGCGAGCTTCTGTATACCGCATGGCAGCTGGCGGATCCCCATCAATTGATCCGAAGTTTCCCTGACCATCAACGAGTGGATAACGGATGGAGAAATTTTGTGCCAAACGAACCATGGATTCATAGACGGGTGCATCTCCATGGGGATGATATTTTCCTAATACTTCTCCTACTACCGTTGCGCTTTTTCTGTATTTTGAGGTGTGGTGAAGGCCCATCTGATGCATCGCGTAAAGAATTCTCCGGTGGACGGGCTTTAAGCCGTCCCGTACGTCGGGAAGAGCGCGAGACACGATGACAGACATCGCATAGTCAAGGTATGATTTCTGCATTTCAACGACGATGTCTGACTCTTTGACTTTTCCAATGTTGGCCATATATGTTTTTAACGTTAACAATTTACTGTTAACAGTTAACTGTCAATTGTTACCTGTTGATTGTTGCCTTTATACCGTTTGTCACTTCCTCTTGTGCGACCTTTTTATCTTTCCAGCCTTTGATTTTTACCCATTTGTTGGGTTCTATCTCTTTGTAGTGTTCAAAGAAGTGTTTAATCTTGGCCTTTATAGGTTCTGGAATATCGCCTACATCTTTCCATACACCAAATAATGGATCTGATTTTTCTGAAGGGACTGCGATGACTTTTGCATCCATTCCTGCTTCGTCTTCCATTTCAAGCAGGGCGATAGGAACGACGTTGACAAGAATCCCTGGGTATAATGGTTGACTACAAAGCACTAAAACGTCGACAGGATCACTATCTCCTGAAAGTGTATTTGGCACGAAGCCGTAGTTAGCGGGATATCCCATCGTTGTTCGCACAAAGCGATCGACCTCAATCACTTCCGTGTCTTTGTTCATCTCATATTTGACCATGCATCCTTCTGGAATTTCGATAATCACATTCACATCTTCAGGTGGGTTGTTGCCTGCTTTAATGTTTTTTAGGTTCATATATATTCCTTTCTTAATGTATTTTAAATCTAATGTGGCACTTTTTGCACCGCCCCCCGCCATGGCGGGGCCGGCACGGCTTTTGTCTTCGCACCGCCCTCCGCTTCGCGGAGCCGGCACGGCGAGCGCTTTACTATATTACTATAAATCTAAGGTAGCGCTCTTCGCATGCGTTTGTATAAAGTGTTTTCGTGGTGGTACCTCATCGCCCATGAGCATGGCAAAGACTTGATCAGCCTGTGCAGCATCGGCAAGCATGACTTTTCGTAATACGCGATTAACAGGATTCATCGTCGTTTCCCACAATTGTTCTGGATTCATTTCTCCCAAGCCTTTGTATCGTTGAATATTTGGCGGAGACTTGGTTGTAATAGTCTGATTTTTTAATATTTCATCGCGTTCTTCATCAGAGTATGCATAGTGAATGAGTTTACTGCCCACAAAGGTAATTTTAAACAGTGGCGGCTGTGCGATGTAAAGATGTCCGTGTTCTACAACATAGGGTAAATGACGATAAAAGAATGTAAGAAGAAGCGTCATGATGTGTTCTCCATCGACATCGGCGTCAGTCATAATAATTATGCGATGATAGCGAAGTTTATCTGGATTAAGGCTTTCAGCTATCCCCATGCCAAGCGCAATGACCAGATTTTTTAATTCTTCAAATTCTACGATTTTGTCGAGTCTTGCGCGTTCAGTATTGAGTATTTTCCCTTTAAGCGGCAAGATTGCCTGGAACTTGCGGTCTCTCCCTTGCTTGGCTGATCCGCCGGCCGAGTCTCCTTCGACGATATAAAGCTCTGAAACACTGGGATCTTTTTCTTGACAATCCGCAAGTTTTCCAGGAAGACTTGCGCCTTCCAGAGCACCCTTTCTTATAATGGCATCTTTCGCAGCTTTGGCCGCCATACGAGCGCGTGCCGCTAAATAGACTTTTTCTAATATTTTTCTGGCGTCTTGCGGATTTTCTTCAAAATACGTATCGAGCGCTTCTTTGGTGGCAGCAGCCACAAATGGCTGTACTTCAGAATTGCCAAGCTTGCTCTTAGTTTGGCCTTCAAACTGAAGATCAGTTGACGGCATTTTAAGGTAAACGATGGCCGTCAATCCTTCTCGTGTGTCTTCGCCTGTCACTGCATCGTTGGTATCTTTAAACGCGCCAATTTTTTTGCCATAGTCATTGATGACTCTGGTGAGTGCCATTCGAAATCCGATAAGATGTGTGCCGCCTTCAGGTGTGGGAATAACATTGACAAACGAGTCAACGTTTTCTGAAAAATCATTATTATATTGTATCGCAACTTCGATAATCATATCGGCTTGTGAACGCGAGAAATAAATTGGTTCATGCAAGGTAATCTTGGTTCTGTTTAATGCCGCCACCAGTGAGCGTATTCCGCCCTCAAAGTAATAACTTGATTGCTCCCCGGTACGCTCATCGTGAAGATGAAACGCAAGGGCCGCAATAAGATACGCGCGATCCCGCACTTGTTTTTTGATTACATCAAAGCTTAAGCTAATACCTTCTTTAAAAATTTCTTCGTCGGGTTGAAACGTTACGATGGTTCCCGTGTCGTTTGCTTTTCCAATCGCCTTGACAGCAGAAACTGCTATGCCTTTTTTATATGACTGCGTCCACGCTTTTCCGTCTCTATGGACTTCAACAGTCAGATCTGTTGATAGGGCGTTTACGACTGATGCGCCGACTCCATGAAGACCACCGGATATTTTATATGCTTTTCCTTCAAATTTGCCGCCAGCATGAAGCTTGGTCATGACAAGTTCTAATGCTGATACATTGTGTTTGGCTTGCTTTTCTACAGGAATGCCTCGACCGTCATCTTTCACAGTTATGGAATCATCGGGATGTATGGTGACCCATACGTTTTTGGCAAATCCTGCGAGAGCTTCGTCTATCGAATTGTCGATAATTTCATTAAGACAATGTTGTACTCCGGATAAAGACGTGCTCCCGATGTACATGGCGGGGCGCTTGCGTACGGGTTCAAGTCCTTCAAGGACGACGATTTGATCTGCTGAGTAAGAATCTTTTTTTGCCATTGGGGTATGTGTAAATCCTAACCCCGCCTCATCGGCGGGGTAGTATATAATTATTTTACACAACCTACATAACCTTGTCTATACCATTTATTAAAGTTAGAGAAATGCGCTTTCTAAAAGAAGCTGCATGTTCATGCTCGACTGGTTTAAATCATACAGTTTCATAAGTCGGGTAAGAATTGTTGAAATTTGGGTTGCGTGGGCAGAAGGAGGACGGGTAAGTTTTTTTCGAAGAATATGTATAGCATCCGATAAAAAAACCCTGCTCTCTTCTTTTGTTTTACAGGGGAGTGAAAGCATTGAGAGTCTCTGCCCTGAACTTGCGTTTAACAGATTTTCTATTAATGCTTCATCGATAGAACGATTTGGTGCTAAAACCGTATACTTCTCTTTAAGAACAACAGATTCCAAACGGGAAAGAACTGTGGGCAAAAGCATATTTTTTTGCGAAATTCCAAGGAATAGTATTGCAGTCGTTGGTGGTTCTTCAAGTGTTTTTAATAATGCCTGCTGGGCCTCCATGGTAAGTAAAGATGCGTCAGAAATAACGCCTGCTACCATGGGAGACTGTGATGGAAGTAGTTGTAATCTGGAAATAAATCCCCGAACGTCGTTTATCCCGATAGAAGATTGAGAAGCATTAATCGTGATGACGTCAAATTGAGAAATATTTAGAGCGTCAAGACGCGCTTGTATTTCTTTCGTACGACTTTTTTCATCACCCCCAATTATAAGATAGGAATGCATAGGTAGTTGAATTATACATCTAAACGTGTCAATAATAGATAAAGTACTATGTCACCTGCCCAAGATCTTTTATCATCACTGGTTGTCAATAAAAAAATATCCTTTGATAGTGCGGAAGAGGTACGTGTGGAAGCGTTAAATAGTGGTGACTCAGAAGAGTCAATACTCAAGCGTAAAAGGATGGTTACTGATGAAGATATTGCCAGAGCTCGTGCAGAATCCTTGGGCATACCCTTTATTTCCCTTACTGGTCGGCCGATATCTCCAGACATTGTCTCGCTTATTCCTGAGCCTGTTGCTCGTCGTTATACATTAGTACCCTTTGAACTTGATCGCAAAAATAATACGGTTTCCGTAGCGATGCTTGACCCGCTTGATTTTCAAGTTTTAGAATTTTTAGAAAAAAAATCTGGTCATCCTGTCAAGCCATTTATGGCTTTTCAAGATGATATCTTAGCATCTATCGAGGATGTCTATACACAAAATTTGGGGGCAGATGTAACCGCCGCATTGAAAGAAAATACCTCTTCAATTAAAACGTATGAGGCCGGCCATCTTGGCGAAGTTATACGTGAGGCGCCGATTGCTCAAATTGTCTCAGCTATATTAGAGCAATCAATTCGTATACGCGCTTCAGATATTCATATCGAGCCTCAACCGGGAGACACGCGTGTACGATATCGTGTTGATGGAATTTTGCAAGAGCGGCTGATGCTCCCCGCTAAGCTCCACGAGGCAGTAATTTCGCGTATAAAAATTTTAGGTGACATGAAAATTGACGAGAAGCGTATGCCTCAAGATGGACGCTTCAATTTTAAAATGGGAGAGCAAGAGGTCGATCTTCGTGTGTCGAGTTTGCCTACGGTAAATGGTGAAAAGATCGTCATGCGGCTTTTGAAAAAATCCGGTGGTATTCCTACCCTTGGTGAATTGGGACTTCGGGGTACGGCTCTTAAAAATCTTGAGGCAGGGATTCGTAGACCCCACGGCATAATTCTTGTCACCGGGCCTACTGGCTCTGGTAAAACGACGACGTTATATTCTGTTTTAGCGCTTCTTAATAACTCAAAAGTAAATATTTCCACGCTTGAGGATCCTGTAGAATATCAAATATCAGGCGTCAACCAGGTACAGATTAATTCACAAGCCGGTCTTACATTTGCAAATGGGCTTCGGTCGTTTTTACGACAGGACCCTAATATTATTTTGGTTGGAGAAATTCGTGATAAAGAAACATCTGAGCTTGCTGTGCAGGCGGCACTTACCGGGCATTTAGTATTTTCGACTCTTCATACCAATAATGCATCAGGTGCAATTCCACGACTTATCGATCTTGGGGCTGAACCATTTCTTTTGGCCTCAGCACTCACGGCAATTGTCGGACAACGTATCTCAAGGCGGGTATGCCCAACCTGTAAAGTAGAATATGCTCCAGAGCAAGCGGTACTTGATGATCTTCATTCAATTATCGGATCACTGTGGCAAACGGATAAGCCCATGGTGTTATATCATGGCAAAGGCGAGGTGAATGGTTCCCCGTGTGAAACGTGTAGCGGTACAGGATATTTTGGACGCATGGGTGTATACGAGGTGTTCACTGTGACAGACGCAATAAGTAAAATGATGTTATCTCGGTCTCCCATGAAAGAAATTGAACATATGGCTATAGAAGAAGGAATGATTACCATGAAACAAGACGGATATTTGAAAGCGCTTGAAGGCATTACTACTATTGAAGAGGTATTAAGAGTAGCGCAAGACTAGTAAACAGTAAACAGTAAACAGTAAAAGGTTATCTTATGGATATACAATTCATGTTTTCTGAAGCCAAAAGAATGGAAGCATCAGACCTTCATTTTATCGTGGGATCCCCCCCAATGCTTCGAGTGGCCGGAATACTTATGCCGATTGAAGCAGGACAAATATTACGAGAGCAGGATATAAACGAATTGATTCTTACCACCTTAAATGCGCAGCAAAAAGAAATTTTAGAGACCAATAAGGAGCTTGATTATTCACTCGCGACTCCATCTGGGCGATTCCGTGTCAATGCATACACTCAAAAAAATTCTTTGGCAGCAGCATTTCGGCTTATTCCAGAAAATATAAAATCCATCCAAGCCCTGGGACTCCCTGAAATAT
Source organism: uncultured Gammaproteobacteria bacterium (assembly GCA_964358845.1). Taxonomy (GTDB): domain Bacteria; phylum Patescibacteriota; class Microgenomatia; order UBA10105; family UBA927; genus UBA927. The sequence goes on from CAYHQC010000001.1 coordinate 17,078, forward strand.
GTGCTGAGTTTGTCAAACTTCGACAAGGGTTAGTTCTCGTGACGGGACCGACAGGACATGGGAAATCGACATCGATTGCATCGATGATTAATGTCATCAATCAAACAAAGCCCATGCATATTGTTACGATTGAAGATCCCATTGAATATGTTTATTCTCCAGTGTTATCTATTGTTTCACAAAGACAAATGCATACGGATACTCATTCATGGAATATGGCCTTAAAAAGCGTGTTACGTGAGGATCCTGACGTGGTTTTAATTGGAGAAATGCGTGATCTTGAGACTATACAGGCGGCACTTACCATTGTAGAAACCGGTCATTTAGTTTTTGCAACACTTCATACCAATTCTTGTGCACAAACCATAGATCGTATAGTTGATGTCTTTCCACACAATCAACAATCGCAAATCCGTATTCAGTTTTCCAATGTTCTTGAAGGAATTATTTCTATGCGTTTGGTTCCTGCCTTGAGTGGTTCTCGCGTCCCTGTCGCGGAAATATTAACTGGTACACCTGCCATACGAACGCTTATCCGAGAGGGGAAAACTCATCTTATAGATAATGTGATACAGACGTCTTCTGAGTTTGGGATGATTTCTCTTGAATCAGCACTTGTTGACCGTGTGAAGGCGGGTATTATCAGTCAATACGTGGGCGCGTCGTATGCACTAAAGCCAGAAGAATATTGGCGGCTTATAAAAAGTAAGATATAACTCTGTATGCCGTTTTATACCTACAAAGCACGTGAAGTTGGTGGAAAATCAGTTTCTGGTCTTGTGGAAGCTCCCAGCTCAGTTGCTGCGACGAAGCTACTGCATGATAAACAATTATTTATCATTTCCATAACGCAATCAAATAAAAGCAGCAGTGGCGGTGGACGAGCTGAAAAATTTTTTAAGCGTGTGCCGTTTAATGACGTCGTCAATTTTACCCGGCAGCTGGCAACAATGATTGTCGCAGGGTTGTCTCTCCCTGAATCACTCTCTATCTTGAAGTCTCAATCCACCAATCCTACGTTTCAAAATGTATTAACCGATATAGAGCATCAGATAGTAAGCGGCGGCAACTTGGGAGATTCTTTTGCAAAGTATCCACAGCATTTTTCCGCGATATACATCGCTCTTGTTCGGGCGGGTGAGACATCGGGGCAATTAGATCGCGTGTTTAATCGCTTAGCAGACACCATGGAAGGACAGCGGGATTTTAAAAGCAAGGTGTCAGGTGCCATGATTTATCCGGTTATTATTATCATCGGTATGGGAATTGTGGTTACTGTGATGATGACCGTGGTTGTCCCAAAGCTTACGGAACTTTATAAAGATTTTGGGGTTGACCTTCCTGCTTCGACGCAAATTCTTATGAACACGTCAGCATTTTTTGTGAAATTTTGGTGGATGATGCTTTTGGTTGGTATAGGCAGTGTCGTAGGGTTTAAAAAATGGCGTAAGACACCATTCGGCGAGCATTTTGTGGATACTATGCTATTAAAAATTCCTTTATTTGGTGAGTTGCAAAAAAAAATTATTCTTGTAGAGTTCACACGTACCCTTGCGATGCTTATTTCATCAGGGATTCGACTTCTTGACGCGTTGTTGATACTTAAAAATGCATTGGGTAACGTGCTTTTTCGTAATGCCATTACCGAGATTTCTAGAAAAGTTGAGCGCGGATCGCCGCTTGGAGAAACGTTTGTTGAGTACCCAGTATTTCCTCCAATTGTATCTCAAATGATTCGAGTAGGAGAGGAAACGGGAAAACTCGATGATACGCTGTTGAAGCTTTCAAAATATTTTGAGACAGAGTCAGAGAATTTAGTAAAGGGCCTTACCACTGCTATAGAGCCTATCATTATGGTGGTTCTTGGTATTGGGGTCGGATTCATTGTCATATCAGTCATAACGCCTATTTATAATTTGACCAGTCAGTTCAAATAAAGAGTTTAGGGTATTGACAGATATTTTTATTCTGTGATACACCTATATATGAGGAGAAAATATATGAAGAAATCTTTGGGCTTTACGCTTATTGAATTACTTATCGTTATCGCACTTTTGGGAGCATTGGCAGTAGGACTTTTGGCTACGATTGATCCGTTTGAACAATTGAAAAAAGGCAGAGATACGTCACTTCGCAATACTACGTCAGAATTTTATAACGCAAATTTGCGTTTCTATTCGACCAAATCTCAATTTCCTTGGGGTACGGGTGCTACCCAGGGACCAGTGTTTTCGGGATTTGCATCTTCTATAACAGAGCTTATGAATGTTGGAGAACTCAAAAACAGATTTCCGGAATTGGCTGGTACATCAAATTTGGAGAAGCTTTATATCAACTCAACGTCAGCTGAAAATATCTCCGTATGTTTCAAGCCTGAATCCAAGTCTTTCCAAGAAGATTTGAATACGGTGTATGCATCGGACGGCGTCACATCGGCTTCAACGTGTAAATCGCAGACGTCAGGAACAGCTGGTACAGACTGCTACTTCTGTATACAGTAAAGGGAAGCGAAAACTATCATGGGACTTCTTGTAGGCATAGGTTCGTTTATCGTCTTTCTCTTTTTTCAGGCACAAGGAATATATAGCGGAGATAGTGGCGATTTGGTTACTGCAGCTATTGAATTTGGTGTCCCTCACCCTCCAGGATATCCGCTTTATTCGTTTCTCGGGTATCTATTTTCGCTCGTACCGATTTTTACTCCTTCTTGGCGCCTCACATTATTGTCATCAATCCCACATGCTATAACCGTTGTTTTTGTCTTTTTGCTCGTGTACCGGTTCACCAAAAGTCGCCTATCTGCCGTATTTGCAGGATTAATTCTTTTAGGAAATTACCTTTTTTTCCTCTATTCGGTAACGCCGGAGGTGTTTGCGCTTTTAGATATGTTCCTTATACTTCTTCTCTACGAACTGTTTCTTTATAAAAATAATCCATCTTTGCGCATACTCTCTGTCATGGCACTGACATTTGGATTATCACTTACTCATCATCATGTGATTTTGTTTGTTCTGCCTGTGTTGCTTTTTAGTATAGTATCTTTTGGCTTACCAAAAAAGTTTGGGGTCAAGGATGCGGTAATTCTTCTTTTTTTCTTTCTTTTGGGTTTGTTAGTATACATGTATGTTCCTATTGCAGGATCTACTACTGCGATAATTAATTGGGATAAGCCAACGACAGTGGCACGATTTATACAGCTTGTGACGCGGCAAGACTACGGATCCTTTGTATCGGGTGGTGTCATAGGCAAGTCACTTACAGAGCGGTTTATATCAATGAAGGCATATTTTTCGTTTGTTGTATTGGATTTTAAAGTAATTGGAATCGTTCTCTCTCTTGCCGGACTTTTTGTATTATGGATACGAGATCGGATTTTATTTAAAACTGTGTCGCTGCTACTTTTCATTCTCGGTCCTTTCTTTTTTTTCTATGCAAGTTTTCCTATTGTCGGTCGATTTACGCTTGGGACGTACGAACGGTTTTTATTACCTTCCTATTGTATATATGCGGTGATTTTGGGGATTGGATTTGATGAAGTGGTACGGGTAGTGACACTATTTGGAAAGAGGCGATGGTCTGGTTCATCGCTGTTTGGTATTGTATTTTCTGTTATTCTTTTTCTCTATCCTATCGCCATGGCATCTATCACACTTTATCGATTTATGGGACTTGGTAATGATAAAACTGCAGAAAATTTGGGAAAAGACGTATTGATGAGCGTTCCACAAGACGCGATTCTTTTACTTTCTCAAGATACGCTACTTTTTATTACCCAGTATGTGCGCTATGGCATGAAGGTGCGTCCTGACACGATAGTGTTACATGCCTCAAGGATGACAGCAGAGGATTATAAAGAAGTGGTGAAAAATAGATTCTCAAGCTTGTTGTTTCCTGATATAAATTCACAAACGTATCTTGGTGATTTTATAAAAGCAAACAAGAAGGATCATCGAATTTTTTCTAATACGATCCTGGGAGTTGGGGCCGGATGGTATTTTATTCCTCACGGACTTTTATATGAGATTGTTACTTTTGAAGAGTTGCTGCCTGTTTCTCAGTTACAAGTGGTAAATAGTGAATTATTTGCAACATATAAAGATCCCCTTTCCGGTATTCTTTCTCGTTATAAGCATCTTATGCTTTCTGATGTGTTAGACGTGTATGCATGGTCCCACATAAATTATGGAAAGACTTTAGTGAAAGCGACAGCGTATGAAAAAGCAATTGTGGAGTTTCAACAAGCGGTTTTTCTTGATGGTAATAGCAGCAAGAAAGATGCGTATACCTATCTTGGGGCAACATACGCGGTAACTGGCAAATGCAATGAAGCACTTGAGGCGCTTACAAAAGCCAGAGATGCATCTTTTGGGGTACAACCCGAGCAGCTTTTGTATGAGTCGCTTACGTATCGTGATTGTGTGAAGGATGCGACGAAGGCAAAAGCTCTTTTTTCCGAGTACGAAAAATTGAAAACATCAGACGACACACCACTGCAATTGCTATAAAAAGATGGGTAAGAAGTGATAACTGAAGGCCGAGTCGTACACTTTTGGGAGAGTAGGTGAATATAACTTCACGACTGCCTTTTGGCAGTACTACGCCACGGTATGTTATGTTTACGGGGAAAATATGGGCGTTTTTTCCGTCAATCGTTGCTTTCCAATCCGGATAAAAGGTATCAGATAGCACTAAAAGTGTCGGAATGGAGACAGGTAGGAGTGTAATGATCGTTTTTGTTTGCGAAGGCCTATATAGAGAAAGACCGAGGTCTACAGGCAGATCCGGCATTTGGTTTATAGCATCTTGGAGCAGAGGAATTTTTTGGGCGTCTATTTTTGAGACAAGCACAGACTTTGTCGTAGCAAATGAAGGATTGGAAAGAAGTGAAATTGCTTCATTAAGTGTTGATGCTGTGGCGGCCGTAGTCGCTCTATACGCCTGATCTAATGCGTTAAGATTCGTGTAAGCATAGAGAGGAATAGATCCATCAATTGTCTGTTTTATTTGAAGTGCCGTATTTTCAATCGGGAGAAACGAGTGTATTTCTTTGATGCCGCTACTTGACAGAAGCGAGATTGCAGAAGCACTCAGTGTCGCAGCCTGGGATGAGAGTTGTATTTGTTGGGTGAGAATATCGTTTATTAGTGCTTGCCGCTTGAGAAATCGACCGGCATAGACGTTAAACGCCGATACATTCCAAAACATGTTGGCATCGGGTGAAAGTCCGCGGTACAAAGGAATATAATCTTTTGGGTTAGTCCATCCTTTAGTAGTAAAAACGCTGTTATGGATAAACGATTCACCGAGCGTTATCATTCGAACAGAGTCTTTGGGTGCTTGAATGGGTTTGGTAAGAAGTGATTCTTTGGGTACGAGCAGATGATATGACCACCAGGTAGAAAAAAGTACGATTGTTTGAAGAAAAAGAGTTGACACAAGTATGATTTTGATATGTCTTGGTTTAGACTGATTCCACCACTCCGACATCTGGAGCGATGAGACGATGACAACGACAATAGAAGTAATCCACAAAAAACGAGATGGAGCACGAAAAAGTGTTAACGGCCAGATCCCATACAAAAGATAAATTGGTGAATGTTTCCCCCACGCAAAAACTATGGAGCCAACAATAAGAAACAGGTAAAAGCGGATATCGGGATGTTTCGATTTGAGAAACCAGTACACAGCAAATAGGAGAGGAAAAATGCCAAGATATGCCGTATTTTCCCAAAAAATGCTTGCATCAAATCGGTAAAATGGTGGATACGTGCCTAGTTTGGGATTGCCGAAAGCGAAAGGATTTATAAATGAGAGAAGATGTGAAAGCGGCATAGAAAACATGGATGCCGTTTCTTGGTCAAATCCATAGGGATGGGTGCTCGCTTTCAAGAATTCATACGAAGGCAAGAGTTGTGCTGCAGCACCCATAAGTCCGACTACAGTAGCAAGAAATAGAAAAAGTAATCGCCAATATATTTTAGTTTTGATGGTACGATAGAGGGCATAGGAATACAGGACGCACATGGTCAAAAAAACTACTTGCGGAAAGCCTACAAATATTTGTTGCGCGATAAGGAGCGCAAGTAGACAATAGTGAAAGAGTGTATTTTTTTGAAGCGCTATGATGCCAACGCCAACGATAAAAGGCAAAAGACTGATGGCTTGAAGCAGTGAAATGTGCGGCAATTGCAATATTGAAAGGCCGCTAAATGAAATGCTTATCGCACCAAAGAGTGCCCCGATTGCCGCCACACCCAAAACACGAAGCAAAAAGTACATGCCCGCACCAAGTGTTAAGACTGAAAGAGACAAGAGGATGCTATACGCTGTTACCCAATCTAGATATCGAAAGAGAACAAGGTTTGGTAGGTACAGCGAACCTGTTTGACCTTCGGCAAATAAAGGAAAGCCAGTACCTATGTCACTTCGCCAGAGGGGCAACTCTCCCTTTTTTATTGATTCAGAGAGAGCAAATTTTGTAGGCATGCTAAAGTGCCATGCGTCAGATCGGCCGAAGTCGGGTGTTACAAGAAGTTGCGGCGTCGGATAAAACAAACGGGCAAAGAATGCCGCTACGAGAGATAGGAGAATACATAGGGCTACAATGTCTGGGAAAAATCGTTTCATAAAGAATCTATTGGTATATTTAATTTTATTTGGATGTATTTTGCTGGCGAGCTCTAGTCTAGCGGAAGTTGAATAATGTCTCAATGAGTATTTTCCACATCGGGGGTGGAATAGCTTCGCACATCGGGAAATTATGATTCATCTATGGCTACATGTCTTATAAAAGCTAATTCTTTTTGGTAGTCTGCTTGGTCAAATGTGAATGATTTAAATGACTCAAGCGTTTTAAAAAAACTTAGAATTTTATTTGTATTGCAATATATATTTCTGTCATTGAGGTATTCTGAGAGAGATGACCATTTATATTGAATAAGATCTTCTATTTCTTTTATCATGTATGCTGTGAACGGATTTAGATGAATATATCGCAAGATATGTAATAATTGCTCGTCTGATTCTATTCGAATTGCTTTGAACGAGCCTTGGAAAAGGGGCCCTATGCGTTCATTTTTTGTATTGAAATATTTTGTGTAACTATCTTGGGATTTTTTCATAAACATTGAGATACCGCCGTCACTCACCTGTTCGAGAAGAAGGTGATAGTGATTGGGCATTAGAACAAATCCAAGAAGTTTGACATCCAGAGGTTGGAGAAGTTGAGCTTGTTGTATTTGTGCACGATCTTCTAAATTTAGCTTGAGAAAGTTGGTGTATTTAAAGGGTTGTTGTGTGGTCCGATAATATGTAAGCACATCAAGGAATCGTTTTCGGGAACGATCGTCAGAAAAAATATCACGTTTTTCAACTCCACGATTAAAAATATGGTAAACCTGATTTGTAATAAGAGGTATTAGTCGGTATGGCATATTTATATCTAAGTATACACAAATTTGTTAGTTATTCCACATCGGGGGTGGAATAGCTTCGCACATCGGGATATTAAAGCGCTCTTGTCATTTTTGTACTGCCCTTGTTTCAAAAGCGCGCATGCTCCATACTGCATATATGGAGTTGATTTTTCTTTTTTTCGTTGGATTATGTGTTGGATCGTTTGTGAATGTTCTTGCTGACAGGCTGCCGATGGGAGAAGATGTATTAGTATCTCGCTCGCATTGTGATTATTGTAAAAAAATCCTTTCATGGTATGAGCTTATACCCGTTCTTTCCTATATTCTGCTACAGAGACGTTGTCGGCATTGTCATAAAGTATTGTCTTTTCAGTATCCGTTCATTGAGCTTATTACAGGTATTGGGTTTGTGGCAATTGCCCTGATGTTTGGTATGTATACCGGTTTATTTGTAGCATTGTCAGTCGTCTTTGCAATGAGTTTAGTGATATTGGTTGCTGACTTTAAATATTTCATCATTCCTGACGTGACACTTCTTGTAATGGGGCTTGTGGGACTATTCGCTCTTACCACACTCCCCTTTCAGGATGTGAAAATTCATTTATTGAGTGCAGTACTGTCCTTTGTTGGCTTTTTATTTCTTTACCTTTTCACGAAACGGAAAGGAATGGGATTTGGTGATGTGAAGCTTGCCGGTGTTATGGGGTTACTATTGGGGTTTCCAAACATTATCATCGCTTTGTATACCGCTTTCTTGACCGGTGCAATGGTCGGTGTCATACTCATGATAGTAGGAAAAGCAAAGATGAAAACGAAAGTGCCTTTTGGACCGTTTCTCATCATTGGTATGGTCGTTTCTTTTGTATATGGATTGCCTATATATAATTGGTGGATGAAATTGTTATGAAATCATATATACCCTTCTTACCTGAGTTTGTCCCGCCAAAGGCGGGGCTAACTCGGTCTAGAAGGAGTTATGCGCGGAACAATTCCGATTGTGAAGGGTATACCAAGGCCTTTACTTTGATAGAATTACTCGTTTCTATATCTATAATAGGAATACTGGTGACCATTGGCATCGCATCCTTTGCGACAATAAATAAACAAACCCATGATGCAAAGCGAAAAAGTGATATTGAGCAAGTGAGGTCAGCGCTTGAGATGTATCGCTCTGATATGAAATATTATCCAAGCGGAGGCTGTGCAAGTTCCAGCTGTACTGCTGTAGATGTTCAAACAATCGCCACAGACATAGTAGACTACATGGCTGCAATTCCTACAGATCCAAACAAAGTACAAAAGTATTGGTATCGGGCAACAACACTGGTTAATGGTCTGTATTACGGATATTGTCTCAGTGCTAATCTAGAAGGTGCTGTGCCGACAGATACCTGTGTTCCCGATGGCGAGTATAATTGGGGAGTAAGTAATCCATGAATTGGCATACAAAGGGATTTACTCTTATCGAGCTTCTTACGGCTATCACTGCGTTAAGTCTCGTATTGTCTATTTCTGGCGCTAGCTATAGCAAATTTAATCGGAAAACGACGTTAAAGCAAGCGAGTCTTACGTTAAAAACCAATCTTCGATCGGTGCAGTTTCGCGCGATAAATGGTCAAAAGCCTACGAACATAACATGTACACAGCTTGATGGGTATAGCGTTTCATTTACGAGTTCAAGTTATTCGTATCAAGCGTCGTGTACGCCAGAAGCTTTAGATGCGCCCGTAACCACGGTTGCCCTTGCTAAAGGAGTCACATTTTCTCCGGTACCCAGTGCCATATTGTATAAAGTATTGGGGGCTGGAATCGATAAGGAAAGCCAGATACAAATTACCTTAGTTAATTCGCTTGCCTCTTATATACTTGCTATTAATCCAAACGGAGAAATTATTGATTTAGGTGAGCAATAGCAAGGGATACGTATGAACACACGTTTAAAAGTTCGATTATGTAAATCTTCAGGCCAGTCGCTCATCGAGATGCTTCTCATGATAAGTTTAGTCGTTGTGTTGGTGACCAGTATTGTGGTTGGCAGTACGGTGAGTCTTAAGAATCAACAAATAAGTAGTTCGAAGGATCAAGCATTACGATACGCGCAACAAGGTGTAGAAATAGTACGGGCGCTTCGTAATACAGATTGGACATCTTTTCAATTATATTCAGGAAGTTGGTGCATAGATAAAGATGGTATTTTGACTGCTTTAGTAGATGCGTGCTCTCCGCTTCTTGATGAAAAATATCAACGCGTCGTCACGTTTACATGGGATGCATTAAATGAGCGTATGAGTGTCGAGGTACTCGTATCATGGAACATCGGATCCAAAGCGTACGCAACTATGCTGGAGAGTTACTTTACCGATTGGAAATAACAATAATAATATTTATGAAAAATCTTAAACGAACAAAAGGGTTTACCCTCCTTGAAATCGTGGTATCGCTCGGAATTTTATCGGTACTGGGTATCGTGTTAACCCAGTCATTTATTTCTTCTGTACGTACGAGTACCAAAGGCGAGATTACTCAAGAAGTGGTGCAGAGCGGAAATTACGCAGTCGAGGTCGCTTCCCGTTTACTTCTCAATGCAAGTACTGTGGTGTCTCCTTGTACCTCAGGCGGCACTTCGTCATCATCTTTTATCGTTACAAACCCCGATGGGCAAAATAGTACGTTAGGGTGTGTGAGCAATAGTGATGTTTTACGTATTGCTTCAAGCAGCGCCTCCAGTGTGTCGTACCTTACCAGCAATGCGGTGACCTTAAGTGGCGCTGACTGCGCAAGTGCGTTAACCTTTGTGTGTAAAATTGTCGGTGACAGCAATGCTACGGTGAAAATGTCATTTTCCCTTTCGCAAAAAAATGCCGATGCTCGTGTCTATGAAAAAGCATCCTTTCCATTTGAACTGTCAGTTACCCTGCGAAACTATCACCCTTAGGGTGGACTAGCTTCGCACCCTTTCCTTTAAATTATTCATCAGTATCTACATCTATAGCGAGGTGTTCAATTTTTGCAAATTGATGTTTATATCCAACCTGATCATGAGTGAATGATCTCAAAGAATTAATAGTATGAAACTGACTTTTTACAAAATGTGTGTCACAAATGGACTCAGAATGTTCAAGCAGATATTCAGGTAATGACGTCCATGGATATGTGTCAAGTTCTTCTTCCTTTATTATCAATCCAACGACAGGGTTAATGTGTGTATATCGAATGACGTGGAGCAATTGTTCGTCTGTTTCTATGTGTACGGCCTTAAATGGGTGCTGCCAAAGTGATCCGGTGCGTTTGTGCCGAATATTAAAGTATTTTGCGAAGCTGTTTGAAATATTTGAAAGAAACGTTGTCACACCGTTATCTTTCATTTGTTTGAGAGTAAAATGAAAGTGATTTGGCATGAGCGAGAAAGCGTATAAGGACACTTCCATGTCCCCTTTTTGTTCAAGTCGGTCCATGACGTTTTTTTGTACATCAACAGATAATGACGAGTATTGCGAATATCGCATGGGAAGGTGAGCAAAACGATAGAAGCGGATGAGGTCTTTCATATGTTGATATTCACGCTTAGAGGTAAAGACAGGACGTCGTTCAACACTACGATTGAATACGTGATAGGTTTCATCAGTAGAGAGGATGAGACTTCGGACATTCGCCATTAGAGATACGATATCTCAAGTAAAGATCGGAGTCAAGGACGGGGTGCGAAGCTAGTCCACCCTAAGGGTGAGAGGTTCTTTACTCTTTCCTTTAAGTTTCCTACACTGTATTCATGCACGAACGGCAAAGTCCAGCAGGTGTGTCAGTAGAAAATCAAACAAAAACTGTGTGGTATGGCGTGGGCAAGGCTGTTGAGAAAGGTGCACGTGCTTTGGGTCCTGAAAGCTGGCGCAAAAGAATTCTTTATATTATAGATACGCAAATCATCCCCCGTTCAAATCCCAAGTGGCAAGAGTGGGCTAAAACACATAGACAAGAGCTTGAAAACGTTGCAGCAGTTGCAGGAGTAAGTATTACGGTAGCAGAAATTTCACTAGGTTCCGTCGCTCTATTGTGGGGGGCTAAACGGTTTACGAAATTACTAGAACAGAGTCGTTTAAATAAAAAACTTGAAAAGCGTTGGGGAAAGTATCCGGTAGCATGGGTGAAGAATACCCCATCAGAGTTATCCTTTTTTCAAGCGCAAATATTTGATAAATTATCAAATACATTTGGTATTAGTACTGCGCGAAATGTGTCAGACACCATGAAGACTCTCGTGTATTCTAAAGACATGGTTAATCAACAAGTTACATGGAATAGAGTAGTGAGCCTTGCAAATGCAGGAAAAGTTGCTGCAGCGCTTGGCCTTTTAGAACATATATTTCAAGAAGGATTTACGTTGGCCGGAAAAAGGCATGGTTGGGCGGATGAAATTCCTAATGCATTTAAAAAGTTTTATGCGAGAAAATTTCTTTTGCCGGTATGGTTAGAGACTCCTCAGGTAGAAGAAGTTGCTTCTGCTGGCGTGAAAGACAGGAAGCATTCAGTCAATGATGTAGTCGATGCTTTTGCAAGAATTCGGGATTATATGCAAACTCCAACATATCTACGTTCGTATAGAAATCAAACGAGACAATTTTTAAAAACTAACCCATCTGATCGACTACTTTCATCAGGGCTAGTGAGTACTATGGAAGCGATGAGAAAATATCTTCTTCAACCAAAATCAAGTGAAGGAATAGTTACTAACTTTATCCCGCCCGCATTAGTTGATGACGCAGTTTTAGGACAGCATCAGTCAATTCCAGCTGGTTGGCTGGATCAATTTCAAAATCACCTTGCAGGTATAGCCGAAAAAGACTTTCCTGTTAAAGCACCTAAAGAACGGTATGCGACGATAACCTATGACCGGAAACTTAAGGAACTGCTACGAAACGATCGATTGGAACCAGTTACGTTTAAAAAACCCAATGGATTATTGGAGCGAATACGACGTGTGCTTAAAGGAATAAAAAACCCTCAACAGATTCGTGAGCCTTTAGAAGGAGCTGATAGTGAAGCTTTGGGATTTTTTTCTGGTAAAGAGTTATACGGCCCTTTTCTATACGATAAGCCCAAACAAGTTTTATTAATAGAGCCATCGGATGACAAACCAATGATTAATCTCAAAGGATTTTTTCAAACAGAAACTTTTCTCGATCGCAAATGGAGGGAAAAGGTTGAGAATGAACATAATCGTGGCACTGTTCAGGCAAGAAAAAATCTAGAACAAGCGCGGATGAAATACGGAGAAAAACATCCTTTAGGAATATATTCTGACAAACTTAAGTTGCGAATGAAGGAATCTGGAGAACAATTATTATTGGCTGAGTCTATCAAAAAGAAGAGTAGAAGAAACAAAAAGAATGGGAAGATGCTCGTTTCCGCTTGACGGACATATAAACGATTGTGCTATATTCATGGTATGAAGAAGTTGATTCATACGTCATCCTCAAATCAAATCTTGCAGAAGAAAGATATCCACGCCTTGTCATTAAAGATTGATCGCAATCAAAAGGCACTTGATCAATTGGATGGGATATCAAAAAAGATTGATCGCAATCAAAAGGCGCTTGATCAATTGGATGGGATATCAAAAAAGATTGACCGTAACCAGAAAGCGCTGGATCAGCTGAATGGGATATCAAAAAAAATTGATCGCAACCAAAAGGCACTGGATATTCTTGTCACATATGAAGAAAATTTGAAGCTGATAGGTCCAACCTTTAAAATTTTACAGGAGAACGAAGAAAATTTGAAGCAATTGGGTACTTTACACCAAAGACTCGATACGTTGGATAAGATTATGGTGACGGTCGATAAAATGGCAGGAAGCATGCAAACATACCAACAAGAAATAGCACTTCTCTCTCCGAGAGTTTCAACGCATACAGATGATATAGAAAAAATTGATAAACGTCTCGAAGTGATTGAAAAGCAGTTACATAATTCTCTTACACAGTAGTAGAGGATGTTTATCAAGGAAAGGGTGCGAAGCTAGTCCACCCTAAGGGTGATAACACCAAAGAGAAATCAATGTTGTTAATTGCTATAGCGGCCGCTATAGTAAAAGACAACGAACAGAAAAAGTTGGTATAGTAGAAAATACGTGCTCTATATCACATTGACAACGAGCTTCCTATAATATATTATAGGCTAAGTATGGTATTAGCAGAACTTGCGGCACTAACAGCAGCGAGTCAAAATAGCCAAAAATCGATTGAGGTTATTCAGGATCATTCTGATTTACACTCCCCTTTCTCATCTATCAGACATAATGAGCCGATTGATTTTTCAGGTGCAACATTAGGCGCAGGACTTCGTGAAGGTTTTCATGCGGACCGTAGTTTATTCCAAGATTATTCTATCCTAACCCCAGTATCACCACGGTCTACTCCAGTTGGGCAGGATACACCACCTTCGTCAGATATTCCGTGGGGAAAAGTAGCGGCAGTTGTTGGCGGTCTTTCATTTCTTGGAGCTGAAGCGACGTTGTTTAGAAAAGTTGGATTGAAAAGAGGGGCAATCGTAAATGGATCAATTTTATCAGGTGTAGCGTGTTTAGCACAGTCTGTTGAGGTCGCAATTATTGATAAAGAAAAAGTGCCATTTATATTATCTGCAGAAAGTGCCGTCGCAAGTATAAAAGAACGAGGTTCTTCTTTTAAGATCGGTAATTCCGACGCATCATTTACAAATGTCTCCTGTACTTCTGATAGTGGAGTGTTTAATTCAATAATTCTCAAAGATGATAGAAGTGATGTGCTCAGTACCGCAGCGCTTTGTACAGCAGAGTTACGAGTAGGTGAAAAATCTCACTTGGCTGGATTAATTGTTTCAGACGCGGGTGAAGTATATATACTAAATGGTCAACTTTCAATCAGCATAGATGAAAAGGCTGGTACGGGCCAACTCGGGTTGGTGACAGCCGATAAAGAGTTTGACCCACATGTAGGAGCTTCATTTGGCGTAGAACTGGTTGATGGCGAAGTTAAGAGCCTATCGTGGGTGAGAATCGGTAGCACCACGTCGTATGTAGAGGCAAAAGATCAAGGTCCTATTGATCAGGAGACTCCAATAGCAACGCCGCAGGAAACTCCTTCATCAGAACCGGGTAGCCCTACGAAGCCGGTGGCCACGGCACAAAATGCGGAAGGTATTGATAATTTTTATTTAGCGATTTCAGGGTCAGAAATACTGAATTTGGGTCTTTTGATTAATGCGGCCCTTAACGCTCCCAAAGCCACATTGACACCCGAACTTGTTGGATCGAATCTCACCCCCACTCTCAAAGCCACCGCCACCCCAAGCGCGACGGAGGCAAAGACCAAGACCCCGACCGCGACTAAGACTGCGACTGCCACTGAGACCAATACCCCCGTGCCGATGCCGGAACTCGAGAGATCGGTGATCGCCTTATTGGGCGAGATGGGGGTTGACTATACAAAAACAATTGAAAACGGCTCAGTGACATTGGTAAACAACGAAACGGGAAAAGAAATAATGAAAAATGGAAAGATGGCACTAGAGTTTGATGTAGAACTAGCCAAAAAGGATTGTGAACCTACTGATATAGTGCCTTCGAAAATAGGTGGATTAGTACTGGGTACTAGCGGTGAAAAGTCGTATGCTTATCAAATGGACTTGTTAAGTTATGGTTATGATAACAATCTTTGGAAGCCTAAAGATAAAAGTGGGTACTTCAATGTGTCTGATATATTGATCGACAGAGAAAATCAATGCTGGGGTTTTCTCGTTGATGATGATTATCTTTTTTATAGAGATAAATCTGGATTGGTACACATTGATCCTATAATTCCTCCTACGAAGGACGAGCTACATACATTTAAAATTAACAGATAACGGGACGTTTGGAGATTTTGAAAATAATTCATACTATGCTAGTATGGGTTTATGAGCAATTGGAAGCGTCTGTTATTCGTTTTCTTTTCTTTTTTGGTTGTAATTTCGTTAACTGCCGGCTATATTTACTACTCAAAGACAGGGGGCAGAGGGCTTACCCGTGTAATATTTTATTATTTCTTTCGAAACATCCCTGACAAAAAATACAGCTGGCGCGATTTTACCGATCGCGGGGAAAACCATGGGATCAGCGGATTTTATTCGAGTGGTGACAAAAACGGATTTAGCTTGTGGACTTTAAGCGGGTTAAAAAGGTTTTATCACGTACCAAAGAGCATTTACATGCATGAAGATGTTTGCGCGGCTGTGCGATATCTAAATGAAAATCCTGACGCCGCAAATAATGCTGTATCTGCTTCCAAGGAAGTTACTTCAGATATTTTATTTTGGGAAAGTCTTTTGAGGAAAGAAAATCTGGTTACGGTACTTCGCCGTCCCGCAAAAGAATATCACAACGAGATAGACAAAGTCTGGTCATACTCTGGAATGTACAAAGAGTTAAACAAGTTGGATATAGAATCATGCAATTGAAACGCACAATAAAAATAGTTTATATACTGGCAGTATTTGTTCTGTTTTATTTGGCTTTGCCGCCAACTCGTGTAGAAGCTCAAGCTTGCGGCGGGGATTGTTCGGTTGTTAAGTGTGATAATCAACCAAGGTGTAGGATAATTGGGAGAGAACTATATTGTCCAGTTGCATATTGCTCCCAGTGTGGCGGCAGCGGTTGTGAACGGGTTGGTTGTCCGCCTGGAGAGTTTATGGCGAATGATGGATGTCGTCCGATTGGAGCGGTGGATAATTGTCCGTGCGGCACAAAGCCAAGCGGAGTTTGTAACTCGTGTGAAGAGGATCTGCCACCCCCAGAGCCTCCTGCCATACCAACAGAAATTCCCACCCCTACTCCCACCCTTACTCCCACCCCCACACCGTTGCCTGTAAACATCCTTGTTCGTGGAGTCAATCTTCCTGCCATTCCACAACTTTGCGATCAGATAAAAGCCTCGACAGACTATCGCACCGGTTCGGTGTTTGACGTTACCAAAAACGGGACGTCCATAGGACAGCAAACACAATCCGGCTCCACCTATCTTTCGTGGATCGATACCGCTGGCACGTACGCGGTGTCGTCTGCGGAAGTCGCCTCGTCTGCAGTTCGGTATTGCCTCACTGATGGCACAGGCAGTACCTTTGGTCCGTCTACTGTTGTGGCTCCTGCCGGCACCACCCAAACATTTGATGTGTCGTTTAGTCCATTTGGTCCCTGGTTTCAGACAAAAGGCGGCGGAGATGTGTATAGCAGTGGAAAGATCGTTTCCAAAATTCCTCCCTCTGCCGTGCCTCGCGTATTTCTTTCTGATGGCGGTCCAGCGGGCTCCTTGTTTCCCGGTATTCCGATATACGGCTCCACAGCCGTCCTGCCGTACGACTTTGACGAATCTCCAAGCAGTCAGGGAGAAACAATAGTGTCCAGTAAAGACTGGCTGGTAAACCAGGCGCATCCCACAAAGGATTTGTATGGTACGTTCTATCGCAAATTTGACTCGCCAACGATTGCGGATTACACCAATGAAGTTACTCCTATCAGCCAGCCGGTCAGCCGTGTGAAGCCCTACTACATCCTGGGAGATGTGACGACGACGGGCAATTGGACTGTGGGCGATGGAGAGAAGCTTATACTTCTTGTAGACGGCTCAATTACCATAAGTGGGCAAATGCACACGACGGGCACGGGTATCATCGTCGTCATTGCAAAGACGGAAATAAATTTTTCGCCTGCCGTGGGTGTGGGAGCGGGTATCTCGACACCATCTATCGAAGGGGTATATATAGCAGGGAGTACACTGCGCACAGGTGCTTCGACAACCCCAGGATCTGAACGTTTTGTCGGAAAGGGTATGTTTATCGGCAATGCTCTGGCGCTTGAGCGGGATTTAGCGTCGGCGGTAGGGGGAAATCTCACCACGTCAGCACACCTTTTTATCTATAATCCCGGCTATTTGTTTTCTCTTCCTGCGAAAATGTTGGATAGATCCATAAGTTGGCAGGAGGTGGCACCGTAAATTAACAATTGACCAATTAACAATTGACAAATTGACTATTGATAAATTGACATATACGATATGAAACAAAAAACGAACATAACGATAAATCAAAGTGGGCAGATAGTGCTTATTACTTTATTGGTTCTCACGGTGGCTATTACGTTAGTGCTGGCTTTTATCGGTCGTACGACGACTAATACCGCGATAACGACACAGCTAGAGGATTCGGCACGCGCGTTTAATGCCGCAGAGGCAGGAATTGAATCAGCACTTAAAAGCGGCATTAATTCCGCTGAAGTATTAGCAGGGGGTGCTAATTTCTCTGTCGCAGTTACCAATGTAGGAGGAGCTGTAGGCGTGTATGAGTTTTCCAAACAAACGACTCCTTCAAATACGGAAACGCTCTGGTTAGTCGAGCACAACGCAGACGGCAGTCTCAACGAGAGCACCTCGTTTCGCACAAACCTCGTCACACTTTGCTGGAGTCAGCAGGCCACAGCTCCAGCCCTATCTGTGGCCGTATTATATAAGAGAAGTGGTGAATATTATATGGCCAGAGGTGCGTATGATGCGCTGGCGGCAACGCGTAAAAATAATTTTTCTCTTCCTACATCAACGGGAGTTGGATGCGGGAAAACAAATGTGTATTCCCAGTCCATTAATTTTTCTTCGGATTTTGGCATAAATGTGGCGACAGATACTCTTCTTATGCTTCGTATCCAACCGTTTTATGAAGCAACTACTATTTCCTTTGATCCGATTTTTGGCACCTTGCCGCTTCAAGCCAAACGTATAGAATCCACAGGCGCCGTCGCATCCGGCACGACCAGAAAAATCGTGGTGTATCAGCAGTACAACTATGCACCGTCTTTATTTGACGCAGTACTTTATAGTCAGTCGTCGTTGGAGTAAGTAAGGGAGTATGAAAAAAGCCGTTGAAGTTCAGATAAAAATAGCTCCAATAGTAAAGGATGAAGTTATTGAGAACGGTAAAAATAAAATTATAGTCGAAATTCGAAGTCTTCGTAGGTTCATGCATTCTGCAAGATTGTCTACAAAATACTACTGTGAAGTCACCAAGCATATACCGATATATACTGGTTGACAGACGATTTTTTTCAGGGTATGGTACGTATATGATTACTGACGCTGACATTGCGAAGCTGAAAATTGTTTTTGTTACCAAAGACGATCTTAGTGCTATGGAAAAACGTCAGAAAGACGAGAGGATCTCCTTTAAAGATGCTATTTTGAAAGAAATTAGTGATATGCGTGATGAGGTAGCATTGGTGATTGGCTACAAAGATCAAATTGAAGATCACGAGGACAGAATAGAATTACTCGAAAAAATAGTAAAAGTCTCACCATCTTTGTAGCAAGCAGCTTGTTTCCTCTTGATAGTTTTTCTCTGATAATTCATACTTGATTGAGGAGTAAACTTTATGGCGAAATCTCTGCTCGGATTGGATATCGGATCTCATAGTATAAAGCTTATCGAAATAGCTCAAGACGGTACTCAAAATACACTTCTTGCGGCAGGATCTATACCTACGCCACCGAAAGCCCTTGCCTCTCCTCTTTCCGCTGATCATGAAGCAATCGCTTTAATTATTCGTCAACTTATAAAAGAAACAGGGGTAAAAGCGAGCTCTGTGGCTATTTCTCTTCCTGAGTCGCAAGTATTTACCCGTGTCATAGAGGTGCCAGATCTTTCCACTCGTGAGCTATCTTCTGCGATATCTTGGGAAGCAGAGCAATATATCCCCTTGCCGCTTGATCAGGTAAATATAGATTACTCGATACTTCGTGATGCCAAGGAAACAGGCACTGACAAGATGGATGTGTTGTTGGTGGCTTGCCCTAAGACACTTCTTGAAAAATATCTCTCTATCGTTGAGATGGCAGAGCTTATCCCCATTGCCGCGGAATCAGAAATCATTTCAACATCACGCTCCCTTGCAGGATCAGCATCAAATAGCAAAGGCGCTATCCTTTTGGCGTCACTTGGTGCACTCACCACAGATTTAGCGATTCTTCGCGGGGGAGTCATTGCATTCACCCGATCTATAGCAGCGGGTGGAGAAGCTCTTTCTCGGGCTCTCGTTTCTGGGCTTGATTTCAATGCTTCTCAGGCAGAGGAATTTAAACGTACGTATGGTGTAGCGCAAAACACTCTGCAGGGAAAAATTGTAACACTGGTAAAACCCATCATGGATACGATAGTGACAGAGATGAAAAGAGCGATTGCATTTTACTCCCAAAAATATAACGGTGAAAAAATAGATGCTGTTGTTCTTTCCGGAGGAACTGCAAAATTGCCGGGGATGGTAGTCTATATGGCAGAGGCGCTCGGCATAGAGGTTCAGCTTGCCAATCCGTGGGTAAATATCGTAAGGGATCAACGTTTTCGAGTGCTTGATAGCGAAGGGACGACATTTGCCGTAGCTGCCGGGTTGGCACTTCGCGATCTGTAAAGGGGATTATGGCAAGAGAAGAAATCAATTTGCTGAAAGGAATGTCGAATGCTAATGAAAAGCTTGCGGCGATTGAGCATTTACTCACCAAAATTACCTGGTGGGCACTCGGGGGGCTTTTTAGCATCGCAATTATCACAGGATCGCTCTATTTTTTTGCTTCATCAAAAAAGAAAGAACTTGAAGTAATACAAGTAGAATTACTTACAGGTATCAAGGAAGAGACTCCGAAAGAAGGAATTCTTGTATCGTTAAAACAGCGATCAGCAATTGCGGGCAAGGCGCTTGAGGCAGCAAAGCCGTACGGGAAACTTTTTTCACTTTTGGAAACACTTGCGCCCATAGAGTATTACACGAATCTTTCTATAGATGAACAAGCGCGGTCAACCGTATCGCTTGTTCTTCCGTCTATAGACGAAGCTATCGTGATTATTGCAAACGTGCTCGTTCAGGCAGAAGAAAAACAGGTGCGAAATCCACAAATGACATCTTTTTACCTGATGGAGTCTGGATTGGTGCAATTGTCACTATCATTTATCGCGAGTTTATAAAAATACCGTATGGATATTAAAAATATATTACGCACCTATCAAGGCATCGCAGTGTCGATCGCTGTACTGGTTTTTTGCGGTATTGCACTTTTTAGCGGAGTCATTCCTTCTATCCAAAAGGTGAAAGAAATGTTTGTCGCAGTTTCTTCACTTAAAGAAGATAATGCTAAGCTTATCGGGAAAGCTGAAATACTTGAAAGTTACGATGAACAGGATCTTAAACAGAAGTTATCTCTTGTTCTCTCAGCAGTCCCAGGAAATAAAGGGCTTCCTGGCTTATTCAGTACGGTAGAGAAAGTCGCCAAGACAGCCGGCGTGACGCTTCTTAATATGTCAGTCACTGGAGGCACCATTGCATCGATTTCTGCACAGAAACAATCAGCCGCAGAACAAAAGGTAGGAAGTCGTACAATTCCTTTTATGGTTACTGTCGTAGGGACGTCGGCTTCGATGCAGAAGTTTATCACGTTAGCGCCAAGGGTGCGACGACTCATGCGTATCCGTTCTTTTTCTACACTGTTTTCGAAAAACGATGTGCCAATCACTGTCACTCTTTCCATGAATGCATTTTATGAGCCTTTTGTGACGTCACTAGGGGGCGCTTCATCGGTGCTAACTGCACTTTCGGCAAGTGAATTGGCGCTCATAGAACAACTTTCTATATTTCCGCTTGTGGGACATGAAGTGCAAACGATTCCCATGACCGCTGTGACCGAGCAAAAGGCTAATCCTTTTTCTCGTTAACAAGATCAGGTCGTTTTAGTGCTGTTTTTTGCAGTGCTTCCTTTTTTTGCCAGGTGTTAATTTTTTTGGGATCGCCGGATTTAAGAATGTCGGGCACTTTTATTCCGTTATATATTTCAGGCCTTGTATACTGCGGATACTCAAGAAGTATATCTGAAAAGGACTCATGTACTGTGGCTTCTTTTTTGGAGAGGACACCGTCTAATAATCGCGTGATGCTATCAATCACTACCATCGCTGGAATTTCGCCGCCGGTCAGGATATAGTCGCCTATGGATATTTCTTCGTCAACTAACCCTCGTACGCGTTCATCCACGCCTTCATAATGGCCGCAGATGAGTATAATGTGGTCAAAATTTGTCGCGAGATCTTTGGCTATTGACTGTTTGTACGAAGTTCCCTGTGGATCTAAAAGTATTATTTTGCTTTGTTGGTCATTGAGTTTTGAGTTTTGAGTTTTGATATATTGTATGGCTTTGTCCACAATATCTACCCGAAGTATCATCCCCGCTCCCCCACCGTACGGCCGATCATCGACGGATTTGTACGCGTCGGTTGAAAAGTCGCGAAGATTGATAATTTCTATGTCAATGAGTTTCTTTTCTACCGCACGTTTGATGATCGAGTAGCCAAACGGACCGCTAAACATGTCCGGAAAAAGTGTGATGATGGAGAACTTCATGCAATCGTAGACTCGTCTGCTTGCAAGGCAGGTTTGTTTATTTCGGGCCCTTCTGCAATCTCGACATCGACGTAAAGATTCTTTTTGGCAGCCAAGATTTTAATAAGATCGCGTATGGAGCGTATAATTCTGCCACCTTTGCCTATAATTTTGCCCATATCTTCGGGATTAACGTGCAGAGTAAAAACGGTCATATCCTCCACCTGACGCTCATCGATAACTACATCTTCCGGATGATCAACAATGGCTGTGACTAAATAGGTAAGTGTTTCTTTCATGAGGCTTTGCCAAGAAGTTTGGATACGCCTATCGTAATGACGGCACCTTGAGATTTCCAATAATTGAGCCGATCTTTATCAATTTTAAACTGTGCGGGTTTGACAAGTGGATTGTAGAATCCGAGGATTTCGACCGGTTTTCCGTTTCTTCGTTTATTTTCATCAATAGCGACGATGCGAAATGTTCGTCTATTTTTGGAACCGTACTGAGCGAGTCGAATCTTTAGCATGTTCGTATTCTATCAGTTTTTGTTTCTCTTCTCAAGAGCTTTGGTGGCTGCGTCTTGTTCTGCTTCTTGTTTTGATTTCCCTTTGCCTTCTGCAAGCGGAGTCTCCCCCATCATCACTGCTACCCAAAATGTCTTGTCATGGTCAGGGCCTTCGCTTTTTATCACTTTGTAGGTTGGTGATATTTTCGTTTCTTCTTGGATTATTTCCTGCAATAAACTTTTGTAATCGACGTAACTTTTATTTTTGATAATTGATTCGGTTTTAAAAAGTAGAACCTTCTCGACAAATTTTTTGGCGACCTCAATTCCCTGATCAAGAAAAATTGCTCCTAAAAGCGCTTCAAAACAATCAGCCAAAAGAGACGGGTTGGTTCTACCTCCTGAACTTTCTTCGCCTTTGGAAAGAAGGAGTAATTGTCCCAAGTGAAGCTCAGCGCCAGTGATTGCTAAACTTGTCGTTTTGACCAGTGTTGAGCGAACGTTTGTGAGCGTGCCTTCCGGATACTGCGGATACTTTCGATAGAGATACTCAGAAGTCACAAAGGATAACACCGCGTCCCCTAAAAACTCGAGTCGTTCATTGGACTGTGGGAATTCGCGGGACTCATTAAGATACGATCGATGTACAAAAGCATGCTTTAACAGCTGTTGATTGGTAAATGTCACGCCTATAGCGGTCTGAAGTGAATCTAGGTCATCTTTAAATTTCATACGTTTTGTTCTTCTTTGACTATTGTACCAAGAACGCCGTTTATAAACTTTGCACTTTGATCATTGCCAAATTCTTTCGCAAGTTCTATGGCTTCATCGATGATGACTTTTATCGGAGCGTCTTTTTTGTAGAGGAGTTCATACAATGCGAGTCGCAGTATAGCCGCATCTATTTTTGCAATTTTTTCTATCGGCCAATCAGGAGCGGCACGTTCAATTTGTTTGTCGATAGAAGACAAGTTTACCAGTATTGGTTCGATCGCTTTATGATTGCGCTTGTCGTTGAAGCTATAGGAGAATAATGACTGCATGAGGGTAATGCGATGCTGATGACGAGGATCTTTGGCGGTCTTCATGTCTTCACTTTTTTTTCTTGCCCTCCGAAGCCTTGGCGGAGGAGGGGATCTTTGGTGCTATAACAACTCTGTCTTTGTAGTATCCACAGTAATGGCACATCCTGTGGGGCATCCTGCCCTTGCCGCATTTAGGACATGCTGAAATTTTTAGAAGAGACACAAAGAGAGCTGCTCTTCTTTTGCCTTTTCTTCTGGTTGAATGTTTGCGTTTTGGTAGTGGAGCCATAATTTAATCTGCTATAGACTCAATTTTACTCTCTTTTGTAGCTTCTCTCAATAGGGGAATTGTCGAAAGATCAATTGGTTTGGCAAAAAGGAGTTCTACTTCTGTTTTTGCCGCATGGACGAGGGCTGAATCGGTGAAGCTGGCAATTTTTAGGTCCGGCAAGCCATGTTGGCGTGTGCCAAAGAGTTGGCCGGGTCCTCTCAGTGAGAGATCTAATTGCGCAAGCTCCGGTCCACTGTGGGTGGTCTCTAAAGCCTTTAGCCGTTTTATCGCGAGCTCTGAAACATTTTCTGTAAAAAGTAAACAGTACGAGGAAAGATCACTGCGCCCAACACGGCCGCGAAGTTGGTGAAGTTGAGATAATCCAAATCGGTCCGCAGCTTCTATAACCATAATAGTAGCTGTGGGTATATCTATCCCTACTTCGACAACTGGGGTAGTGACAAGTATATCCAATTTTTGTAATCGAAAATCTTTTAGGAGCATATCTTTTTCCTTGGGTTTTAAACGACCATGGAGAAGTCCCACACGAAAGTTTTTAAATTCGTAAGCTTTTAACCGTTCGTATTCTTGGGTTGCGGCTTTCACCGTTATGAGTGTATCGGATTCCTCGATAAGGGGGCAGACGATAAAGCTTTGTGTGTGATGAGTTTTTAGTTCTTTTCGTATCCATTCATAGGCTGCTTTGCGCTTTTCTTCTGGTACGACCCATGTGCTAATTTTTTTTCGGCCTTTTGGCATGGTAAGAAGGGTAGAAAGATCCATTTCGCCGTAGACGACTCGGGCAAGGGTACGAGGGATTGGAGTGGCGGTCATCGTCAGAAGATGAGGGGTGGATGTATTCTTTTTCGCGTTTAAGAGAATGTTTCGTTGTGTGACCCCGAAGCGCTGTTGCTCATCTATGACAACCAGACCGACATTTTGAATAGTTTCCGAATCGGAAAGAAGAGCGTGCGTGCCTATGGTGATATGGGCATCCTCTTTGTCGTCATAATTTTTTTGTTCTTTTTTCTGACCTGTTATTAAACGAATTCGAATTGGCAGAGTGTGAAATATTTTTGTGATGGTGAGGTAATGTTGTGTCGCCAGTATTTGCGTCGGCGCCATAAGAATGGATGGAAACCCGCTTTGGTGGCTAATGTACATAGCAATTGTTGCTACCACAGTTTTTCCTGATCCTACATCTCCTTCCAATAGCCGATTCATCGACGTAGATTTGGCTACATCGCTTCGAATTTCTTTGATTGAGAGTAGCTGATCGTCTGTTAAAGTAAAAGGAAGTGAGGTAATAATTGCTTCGAGGGAATCATCGTTTATCGCAAGTACTGGTGCGTGGACAAGGCTTTCTCGTTGTTTTTTTCTGTACGCTGATTTCGCGATCAAAAGAAACATTTCATCAAATGCCAATCGTTTTTTGCTCTCATATGCGTCGGAGAGCATTGAAGGGAAATGGACGTTTTGTAATGCAATTGTTAGCGGTATGAGTTTTTGGCGGGTAAGAATCGTTTGTGGAAGTGATTCTTCTACTTTGGGTATGCACGTTTGTAAAATGAAGTTTATTCGTCCGCGGATCCACTTGGATGTGACACCCGCGGTTTCAGGATACACCGGCACAAGTCTTCCTGTGTGTAAATGCGCGTCAATGCCGTCTGTACGTTCATAGACTGGTGACTCGAGTACCAGCGTGTGACCAAACCAATTGGCTTTGCCGGATACTGCGATTTTCATAGCGGGCTTGAGTATTTTGGTTAGAAAGATTTGGTTGTACCATAAACATTCGATGTGCCCTGTATCATCTGAGAGTACTGCCTTTTGCATCGGTTTTCCTGATTTGGTGAAAATATTGACGATTGACTCAATAGTGCCGGTGGTCGTCACTATTTCATTTGGTCGTATGCTACTGATTTTTGCGGTATGTGAAAAATCATCGTAGCGAAATGGGATGTGATAGAGAAGATCAAAAACGGTGTATATTCCTAGCTTCTCTAATTTTTGGGCCATCATTGGTCCCACGCGCGGGACATATTGGGCTGGAGATGAGAGTTCTAGTTGCATGTGTAATCATATTGTATCTTCGAATAGAACTTATTTCTACTAGTTTATCCACCTCGGGGGTGGAATAGCTTCGCACATCGGGATATTACTTGATGCGTAGGCATGAAATTGAACAGTTTTTTTTGGAGAAGGAGAAGGGAATGGTTTCGTCTAGAAGACTCGACTAGCACTCTATGAGAGAATTATTGAAGGCCGCCGGCCAATAGCGGGATAAAGGATGTGGCTACCAAAGCCAAGGAAGCGATAACCACAATCACCTTCCAAACCATTTCATGTTTTCTAAAAAAGTTCATTGTAGTTTGATTGAGACAAATTTTTTCTTCCCTATTCTGACCATACTGCCATCTATGACCACTGATGATGCGGTGGCTTCTTCATTATCAATTTCTATTGCCTTTTGGTCAAGCAGGCGTTTGACCTCGGATTTGCTCGAAACAGTTCCGCTTGAGACTAGTACATCAATAATATTAAGAGATGCTATTGGATCCACGGATACTTGTTGTGCATCATCGGCTGTTGCAGCATTTCCTTTTTGGTGTATTGATTCAAACGCAACTTGCGCTTTTTCTGCATTTGCTTCGGAGTTAAATGCTCTGGTAAGTTCAAATGCTAATCTTTTTTTCCAAACCATCGGATTATCCCCTGCTTTCATTTTGTCTTTCATGGTTTCAATCTCATTCATCGGCATATCAGTAAGAAGCGTAAAACACGGAATAATCGCATCATCTCCTAATGACATGATTTTGCCATAGAAATCCGTTGGTTCATCAGTAAGCCCAATAACATTGTTTTCAGTTTTTCCAATTTTAACTCCCTTAGCATCAGCAAGAAGCGGCACGGTCATGACAAATTTTTCTTTATTCAGCATGTTTTTCACAAGCGTTCTGCCCGCCAACATATTAAATGTTTGATCACTGCCTCCGAGTTCTAGATTTACTTGCATAGCGACAGAATCGTATCCCTGAAGCAGCGGATATAAGAATTCCCGAAGGTTAATTGGGTCTCCTGCTTTCATACGAACCTGATACATATCGCGCTCTATCATTTGTTGTACGGTGAAGTTTTGTGCGATGTTTAGCATATCTTCAAGTTTTAATTTCGTCAGCCAGTCGCCGTTGTAGAGAATTTCTACTGGATTTTCTCCTTCAAAACGGACGATTTTAGAAGCCTGCAGTAAGTATGCTTTCGCATTATCGCGCAATTCTTCACCGGACATAAATTTTCCACGAGCTTTCATTTTACCGGATGGATCACCCGCAAGTCCTGTACCATCACCGACTAAAAATATTACTTTGTGTCCTAAATCTTGCCACTGACGTAATTTTCGAAATCCCACGGCATGTCCGATATGAAGTTGTGTTCCCGTCGGATCAAACCCTTGGTAGAGTTTTAACTTTTTTCCACTGCGAAGTACTGTCTCCAATGCTTCTTTGGTAGGATATATCGTATCAACTCCACGTGTAAGTAATACATCGATCTCATCCATATAGATATTTTACACTATATCATATTTTTGAGTTGAGGATGCCCGTTTATAAACATTGTTTCAGCCAACATAGCTTTTTGCATTCCGTGAACATCAGAAACTATGATACGTGCCAATAGTCGTTTGGCCGTCAACGGATGCAGTGTATTGATGACACCATCATCCGTTGTTGTACACAGCTTAAAGAATATTGCGATATCTGTATCATGGATTTTCATAATTTTATTAAACTGTGTAGCAGGATCCTCTTCCATGCCGATGAAGTTGTCGGCGCTTTTGCTCATTTTTTCTGCTCCATCAGTGCCAGGTAAGTACTCAAGAAGCAGCGCCTCCTCTGGGGGAAGGCCGAATTTTTCCATGACCTGACGAGTCATAAGAAAATTAAATTTCTGATCAGGACCACCAAGCTCAATGTCTGCTTTGATCGCTACACTGTCAAACGCCATAAGGAGCGTGTAGAACATTTCGTGGAATCCTAATGGTTTTCCAAGTTTTTCGCGCATGCGAAACGTTTCATGCCGCATGAGTTGTTCTTTTGTAACCGTTGCCATTAATCGGATAGTTTGTTCAAGTGTGAGTGTGTTGTACCATTCGCTTTGAAAATGTACTTCAGTTTTTTCTATATCAATGAATTTGGCAGCAAAACTTGTGAACCGCTTCGCATTTTCTTGTGTTTGAGCAAGAGTGAGCATATTTCGCGTATCACTTTTTCCTACAGGATCCCCAATTTGCGCAGTGAAATCTCCGATGATAAATACGGCAGTGTGACCCATATTTTGAAATTCACGCAATTTTCGAAGTGGCACGGTATGCCCCAAGTGAAAAGATGTCGCCGTTGGATCTATACCATATTTGATTCGAAGTGGTGTGTTGGCTGATAGCTTCTTTATCATTTCGTTTTTTTCAATAACCTCACACACACCATGAGTCAGTAATTTGTTAATAGCGTCAGTTTGATTGTTCATATTACCTCCTTTTGAAAATAGTATTTATAATGTGTTGAGCTTTATTTGGAATTGAACGTGATGATATGGATCCACATTGTTTTTCAAATGCGCGGGCAATTGTCGCGATATGTTTTGTGGTACCACCGAAATGTGGATCATTCCAGCCGCATAACGCTCGCGCAAACTTTTCTAAAGCGTTTTCGTGCGGATCTAAGAGCAATCGCGTCTCACCATCGATTGAAATGTATGGTGATACTTTTTGTCGATGTTTATCAAAGGTGCGTCCAGACTTCGTATGCAAAAATGCTACTGGTATCGCTATATGTTTTTTGAGCTCTGTGTCGAAAAAACGTTCATCATGACCAGACGGCTCAGGAGAACTATCAATAGTCCAGCCAAGTTTTATGCCAAGATTATGATGTTCTTTGAGCCATAAAATATCTGCAAGCTCATGTCGTAAGTACTGATTGTCCATAGCGGGAAGTGATGTAAGTATATTTTGAAAAGATGGATTGGATGATATCGTCGAATGAACAATAATTCGAAAATTTACTAAATGTAACGTATGGATAATTTTGTTACATAATTGCTTCGTGCGATCGGTAAGGTTTATTATTAGTTCTTCGGACATAAATGAGTTTGTGCGTGCGTGTGAATCTGCAATAAGAATAATGACTTCGGATAAGCCAAAAAATTGTTTCAGCCTTTCTGCGATGAGAAAGAAGCTTAGAATATCAAATGGTATAGCTATTGCGGGTTTTTTATCAGTGCATAGTCCTACACCAAAAAATATGCTTTTTTTTTGAAATGTTGAGGCATCAAACGTATTGAGCGCCACGCAACAAGACGCCGCTTCCAAGAGTGGTTCATTGTGTATGAACGTATGTACTTCATGTTGTGTAATCATAGGTGCGGAGAGAGGGATTTGAACCCCCGAAGCGTCTTTTGAACGCAACAGATTTACAGTCTGTTCCAATTAGCCTCTCTGGCATCTCCGCATATTATTTCGCACATGCATCTACAATTTTTTGAATTTGCTTGAACGGATCAACTCCTCTTGGTGACCTCCCTTCTAATCGCGACACGCTATTTCCTAGATTTACGAGTAGATTATGAAAATCATTTCCCATTGCGATTTCTTTTAATCTTTTTCGTACATCAGGAATTGCTTGGCCTAATGCAAAGTCCGGCGACCCAATGTATGGGGGAGCGAGATGGTGATTACCAAGAATGTCCTTGGTAGTTTTCATCCCTTCAAGGGTGCGTATGAAACCCATATGTTTTTTCAGATTGGGATTATCGTTTCTTGCGAACTGATCGAAATCTCTTTCATCCCATCGCAAGGGACCGATAATTGGTTTTTTCCGTGACTGCCAGCCGACTTTGACTCCCACTTTGAGCACCGTTCGTGCATGTTCCATGTCATCGGCTTCCATTTCTGGATAGCTTGTCCGTGCGCTCATTTGCCACTGTGATGCATTTGATGACTGGATGATACGTATATCCGGCTCACCTAATGCTGAAAATAGTTTTTGTATGACCTCTGTAGCTTTATTGGCACTTTTTCTAATATTTTCTGTTTGACAGATATCATTGGCAAATCGCACTGCATGACCGTCTGCAATTAATACATTAATTTTTGAAGAAGCTCCTTGATGTTGTGCAGTCCGCGCAGTTTCGATCGCTGTGACGGCCATGCCAATGACTCCAATGCCTATATCTGTGTTTACCATCCCTTTACGTTGTGCAACACCGATGCCCATAAAAACATTCGTGCCCTCACCCTCTCCTTGCGGTGGTTGGATAGCAGCAATGATATTTCTATGCTTCTTTTCTACTTCGTGTAATATTTCTCTAATCATATTTAACCCTCCGAAAAATCATCATGCCATTTTCTGCGAACGGCACTTTTTGGATCTGTATCTGGTATTTTTTTAGTTTCATCCTTTTCTATTTTTGGCTTCTCAACCATAAATACACTTGTCCCCAAAGACGGTGGCATGATATTGCCTTGCATGTCTCGAAGGTTTTCGCGTATAAATTCTAATGTTCCCTTAATTTTTTCTAACATAATAATTTTCACCTCCTTTCAAACAAAAAAACGCCCGTGCAAGTCGCCCAGAAAATTTCTGAGTAACCTGCAAGGGCGTTCGATAAAGAACACGGTACCACCTTGTT
>CAYHQC010000002.1:0-32537 GCA_964358845.1 uncultured Gammaproteobacteria bacterium
CTGCGCCCTCGCCGTTTAGTAACGAAAGCGGCACTGACATATCTTCAACTGCACGTGAAATTACAATCGTTTTTTTCGGAACGTAAATCCGAGGGGTAACACGCTCAATAGGCAATTCATAAATATGAAATCGGTTATCAAATGAAGTTAAGCGTCGTAAAGAAAGCGACTCAACAAACTGTGCATACTCTTTCTGACGTTTGGGAAAATATTTTCTGACATCATTATACGGAAACACAGGAAAAGCATCATACACCTTCGGGTCACTAGTATAAAACACATACCTGATATTTAAGATACCCAATATACGCTTCACCTCATCTATGTTTCCATCCCGTACACTTTCAAGAAAAAGTTCACGATATCTTCCAAACTCGCCAGTCCCCGAAAAATCCTGTTTTCCCCCCAAATACGAAATCATCGACGGCCCTTGGTATGCTCCAGTATCTTTCCCTGCTACAATCTGATAGCCAAAATCAGTAATTGGGAGCGTCAATACTTTTCCGTCTGTGGGCAATTGTCGAATATATAAAAGAGCCTTTATAAAAACTGG
This sequence comes from uncultured Gammaproteobacteria bacterium, assembly GCA_964358845.1. GTDB lineage: Bacteria > Patescibacteriota > Microgenomatia > UBA10105 > UBA927 > UBA927. Next base: position 554 of record CAYHQC010000002.1, read on the forward strand.
GTCCATATTCATAGCTATCCGAATATTGTCAGAATCCCATAAAAATGGATTTGTTAAAGATCCGTTGATAAACGGCCACGCGTTGACGAGAAACAAAAAAACAAAAACTAAAAGCCACATCTTCGCTTTCTTATACACCTCTAATACGGCAGGAAGCGCTAATCCAAAAATCATCGCATAATAAAATAAGTATGCACCCGCCCACTGTCCATAGAAATTACGGAAGATAGAAAATCCGGGGAGTATAAATAATTTTTTATATACCGACAGACCAAGATCAGTGATATTCCCTGTGGCAAAAAAGAAAATCACAATAAATAATGCCCCGATCAACAGGAACGTTTTCTTAAATCGTTGTTCCTCTTTTCCGCTTCGCAACAACCCTAATATAACCGTCAATGGAAGCATTATCATGAATATAAGGAGTTTAGAAACTTCCATCATCTGTGGAAGTAATAGCACATTAATCGATGTTTTTATACTCGGCGCAATGGAGGAAAAGTATCCAAGTCCGCGATCAAACTTGCCCGAGGAAGAAAACACAGCAGTATACAAAACGCTTCCGGGAGTCACCATGCTCGCAATTTGCGGCACTATATGAAATGCTTGAAGAAACATAAACACAATAAATGCCGCACCAAGCTGCCTCCAATGAACAGCTTGATTCAATATCCATCGTTTATACACCAGTAACAACACAAGAGAAATTGGATAAAATGCAAAGAAAACCGGCGCAGCTGCAAAGCTAAAATTGGCAGAAAATACAAAAGTCACCAAAAGTGCCCAAAAAAGATAATAAAACCGATCAGTCACCACGTATCGCAACATCAAATAAAACATGACAGGATTAAGGAATACATGGTTATGGGTTATAAGTACCTTATCCCAACCAAATATTGAAATAGGCGAGAAAACATAAAGCAACCCACCTGCCAATGCTGATAATTCTTTTAATCGTTCGCTTTTCATGGAAGTATGCAAAAGCTGAACAATCGATAAATATACAAACAAAAAACTCGCGGCTAAACTAAAACCATGAAATGCACTTATAAGCACCGTCGATGAGACAAGTATTCGCTTTGCTACCGCCAATAGGGCCACAAATGGTATGGTCATAAAACCGATATTCTCCGAGCCTAACCCCGAGGGTGAAACAACAAACAAAGAGTAATTAATAAGATATCGGAGCGGATCATAAAAATACAATCGGCTAGAGTCGCCCCCTAAATCCATAAATCCAGGTTTGAGCCAAAAAAAAGGAATAATAAAAAGAAGAATAGAAATAACTGAAGGAAAAAACTTTCTCTTCATGTGGAAATCTCCCGCCACTGCATAAATATTCCGAGAGCGAAAAATAATACAAACCAAACAGCCAAACGCTCAGTAGTCGCTACTGCGCCGCTGATTAGATATCCTAAAACCATTCCAGTCAACAAAATAATACACAATTGAAACACTCGCACACTCGTAAGCTTTCCTATACGAAAAAAATACCAATATAAAAATAGTGCACCAAACAATCGCACATCTGAAGAAATCGGAAAAGCAAATACTTCAGCTATAACGAGTATAGAGACAAATGCCAAAAAAGTCAGTGGATTTCCATGAATCCACTTCGCTACATTCTTCATCATTTTTTGAATATCTTTTTTCATGTGACTTTAAAATTACTCATTCCAAATCTGAACAACTCCGATCAACAACAAAAGAAACAGCCACACCGCCACCTTTTCAGTTTGTTCTGAAGTTCCCGTAAAGAGGTATAGAACATACATAAGAAGCAGTAATGCAAGACAACCAATAAACGTGGTCTTACTTTTTCTCTCAATGACCCATGTGTCTATTGCATATAGAAATAGGGTGCCATACGTCCGAACATCTGACATTCTTGGAATCATAAATATATCCACCAATACCATAAATGACAATAACGAAATGACGACGTTGTTGTTTGCTATTAAATACTTTCGCGCTTGAGGCACATAACGTTGTGTAATCATATATCTTTTCTCAACAACCAATTTCTTATTATACTATATAGAATACCGACAGTTAGAAATAACATACAGACAAACGAAATCGCAAGTCCTATGATAAAATATTTTTGATCCCGCATCTCCAATGTGATAGTAATGGCATCGCGACCATCTATGTCCTTATCGGTTATGTACCATCCATTCGCATAGCCATTCACCAGAATATGTCGAGATGAAGCGACCGCTTTGAGTCCACGTGTCGAAAAAAAATGGGTATCAAATAGTGTATCGGTCGCATAAGAAGCACTTTTTTCCTTCACGTCACCTTCAAGATATAATTGGTCATACGGACCGCTACCATCCTGAGTCTGATCTGAAATATACGCCGTCCATGCTTTATCGTACCCTTGAAGAAACGCTAACAAAAACGGACCCGTGATGCCTGAAACGCCGATTCTGTAACGTGTTGGATTGATTCGGATAATCGTAATTTTCGGGATGGTTTTCTGCAATACGTGTACATTTGTCTCACATAAACGTTGATCAAGTACACCGCAATCTTTTTGATCAGCGTATACCTGTCGCAGCTGTACTGACGTATCGTTTATAAAAAACGATGCCGTCTGTCCGTACCAATCGTTTATGGAATTCTGATAAAACACAACGGACGTCGGAACGTATACGATGGGAAGAAAATCAGAAAGCTCGTATATGTCATAGCTTTTCAGAGAAAAAATCTTCTTCGCGCCTAGTTTCTGTACCATTTCCGTCATGCCCGCTTGTGTGTCCGGAAGTGAAAGTCGCGCATAGGTATAAGGAAACTGAGGAAATATGTTGTCATAGATATTGTGCGCACTATTGTGATAAATGTATCGTATATTGAGAAGCCTAAATAAACGTCGAAGCGATGCATAATTCTTCTCTCGCGAGAGTCTAAAGAAAATTTCTGGAAACGGTGCAATCATTTGGTATCCTGAAAAATCCGGTTTTCCTGCAAGATAAGAAATCGTTGATGGACCGACATAGGCTGCATTATTGAGTCCGTGAACCACTTGAGCTCCCCAGTCCGTAAATGGAAGCGTGAGAATTTTTCCGTCCGACGGTAATGCATGTATGTAATCTAATACCCTTAGATACGCAGGATCCATAATGATGGCTGTACGAACACCCTTTGATCCCCAGCGAACCGGATTAGCCAAATTTCCAGAAATAAACGGCGCGGCGTTAACTATAACGCCCAAGAGAACAATTGAAATGAAATACATCCCATAATATTTCTTCGTACGGAGCATGAGTTGTTCTGCGGCAAGTCCTAGAAAAAGTGCAGCAAAAAAATTATATACGAATTGCCATTGTCCGATAAAGTTTCTAAACATGGAAAAGCCTGGAATATAGAATAGTCGTTTATAAAACTCCACGCCTATATGGGTGATGTTGGCCGTAACCAAAAAAAATGTAAGAACGAAAAATGACATCACCAGGGGTAAATCTGTATGCTTTGTTTTTCTCAGGCACACCCCCAAAATCATTGTAAGCGGGACTAAAATCACAAGAGGCGCAAAAAATGAGATTGTCGACGGGAAAAGAAAATTAAGGCTTGCCTTTGAAAGAGAAAGAACTGCTATAAAGTACTGAACGCCTTCTTGAACAATGGTCTGCCGGTCAAAGAATCGAACATTTGTATAACTTCCCGATGTTAACAAGCTTTTTGCTTCGGGTAATAAATGAAACAAGTGTAATCCTAAAAACAAAACGAGGCCAAAGCCTATCTTTTTGTACGGGATTTTGGATTTTAGGACGATTACTGCGTACAGCATAAGAAAAACTATCGCAATTGGATAAAAAGCAAACATTGGAGGCGCGCTAAACCACGAAAAGTTACCCGAGAATAATAAAGTGACGCAAAGTGCAACAGCGACAAATACCCATTTCTTACTCTGAATGAAACGCAGCATCAAGTAGAACATGAGTGGATTAAGAAAAACCTGATCGTGTGATAGTAAGGAGTTATTCATATTGCCGATGACTGATGGAGAAAAGATATAAAAGATTCCGGCAAGAAGAGCAGATAACTCTGCTATGAGATGGTGCGCACGTTTTCCAACAAAGTTTCTCACAATGGCGTACATTGCAAGGAAACCTACCGCAAGCTTTAAACCGCTAAATACGTGGATGAGCAAGTATGGTGATCGAAGAATCTGATTAATTCCCGCGAGAAACAAAAGATACGGTAGATAATATTGATTAGGGGTCACCCGACCAATCCCCTCAGGGACGATGCTGTACAGCCCAAAAATCTGCAGATACCGCCACGGCGCATACAAATACAGCCTGCTGAAATCACCACCAAGATCAATTTCACCATGCCGATACCAAACGAATGGCAAAACAAAAAGTGCTATCGCAAATAAGATCGGAACAAATCTAACTAATGAACTGAGCTTTATTCTACTCATTGGCTTTAATCCTCTCGCTTCGTTCCCCCTCAAGCATATCTTGATTTTTTCTCGAAAAATATAACACATCCTCGTAGGTTTTTTTGTCCTGTGGTGCAGCTTTGGCGACCAAATTGATAATCAACGTCTGATGTGCCACATGCGCTTGGCTTATTCGCACTGACAATGATTCTGGAATACGGTACCCGGATGCAGACGCGTGAAAATAATCAGATACCAGCTTACTCATATAATTCTCTCCTTTAAGAATTGTCTCTTTCGCCAGTCTTGTTTCCCCTTTTGTATTCAGAAGCTCTGCTGCATAGAGCATTTTATCCGCAGTCAGGAGGTCGTACTCCACCCTCCGAACTGGGCTATAAATAAGCTTCTCGATAATCTTATTTCGTAAAACTTTGATTTTATAAAGAGGGTGATCCGGTAATATGCCTGGCCACGGATACCTGTATTGAGCATTGACACTCGGTGGAATCAGAAACGAACATATCAAAAGAAACAATACAGCTACATATTTCATGTTTCGTCCTCCGGAAGTAAAATCTCATCAGTAATCTTTTTTACTATACGTGTATATTGCTTTTTAGCTCGTACATATACAGTTTGAAACCGATGATATCGTGCCTTCAGTTTCGGAGGTTTTGACGAAATGATATAGCGCACAAACATTATAATGTCACTCATGCGTCGCACTAACCAATACAACAACATAATTATGAATACTGGCGATGCAACAAAAAAAACATTCGGTTTATAAATAAGGGCAGAGTCATAGTAATCTGTAAGCTGCAATAAAGGATTAAACATGATGTTTTAAAACAATGTTGATTGTATCAGGAGAGACATGTGTATATTCTGTTATTTTCAGTCCGTCACTTGTGAGCAAAAACGGTGCATAACCCAAGGATTTTAAATACACAAAAAGTTTATCTCTTCTTCTTAGCTGCTTCTGATCTTTACAATATACTTCTGCTAAAATTATTGGCTTATGTCGAAGCAGGATTTTCTTTGCCCCTAACAAAACTTCTAGCTCTGCTCCCTCAACATCAACTTTTATGCATCGGATACTCTTTATGGTTTTCTGCTTTTTCAAAAAATCATCGAGTCGAAGAGTTTTTACTGTGATGCTTTTCACTTTCTTTTTTGTTATGTGTTGTGCTTGATCTTTTATCAGTGATCCTCCCATATCATCCCCCACCCACAAGCGTGATGTGCCACTCTTATTGGAAAGTGCATCCTGGATGATCTGAATATTATCAAATCCGTTCATTTTGACATTACGATTCAATACATCTGCACATACTGGGTTGGGCTCAAATGACAGAACAGATCCCTCGCTTCCTACGCATTGGCTAGCAACAAGGCTATACCAACCAGCATGCGCGCCTGCGTCTATCATGGTATCACCAACACGAAGGACACTGACAATAACTGCTGTCTCTTGAGGGTTTGTTTCACCCAAAAACATATATCCGCTCATCCAGTATTCATAAGGGGAAACTTCCATAGCGAATCCATATTTAGAACGAAAACAAATAGGATCTTTGCTCAGTCGTATGAATATTTTCATCAAGGTCTGACCCACAGGACCCATGAGAATAAAAAATACCCAATCTGGTCCAACTATCTTATACAAAAAACCTAACGTACTTCGCAATATTTTACTCATAGATACTTTAATACTGGGATATAAACTCGCTTATTACGGTGACCATATAGGAGAGCATATCAGAAGTGATTCCTGGGTATACACCGATCCAAAAACCATCTTCCATAATCTTATTTGAGTTCGTTAGCGGGCCAACCACTCTCACGTCTTTTCTATGAATATATGCAGGATGCTTTAATAAATTGCCAGCAAATAGATTTCGCGTCCCTATCTTATGATCCTCGAGCCACTCTACAAGCTCCAACCTAGTAAATGGCGACCCATCGCGTATGACAATCGGAAACCCAAACCAACAGGGATCAGCTCCCTTTTCTACATCCATAAACAAAAAATATTTGTCATATTTAATAAGTCCTTTTAATAATGCTTGATAATTAGCCTTTCTCGCTCGTATAAATTTTGGCAGCTTATCAAGCTGAGCCAATCCAATTGCCGCCTGCATATCAGTAAGTTTTAGATTATATCCAATTTGCGAATAGATATATTTATGATCGTACCCGTACGGTAAGTCTCCCAATTGCCATTTGAAACGTTTGCCACAGGTATTATCTTTGCCTGTGTCGCACCAACAATCTCTTCCCCAATCTCGAAACTGCCGGATCGCTTTATGGATAAAGGGATTACTGGTCACTACTGCCCCACCTTCACCCATCGTAATTTGGTGAGCCGGATAAAAAGAAAACGTGGCGACATGTCCAAAAGTCGAAACTAACTTTCCATTGTATGTAGATCCTAACGCGTCACAACAATCTTCTATAAACCATAACTTATGTTTGGTAACAAGCTCCATAATCCCGCTCAGCGGGATGGGATTACCAAGTGTGTGTGCCATCATGATGGCTTTTGTTTTAGGAGTTATCGCTTCTTGTATCGCCTGCACAGTCGCATTCTTTGTCCCTAAATTGTTATCAATAAATACTGGTATAAGACCATTTTGTATAATTGGATTCACAGTAGTAGGAAAACCTGTGGCGACGGTAATCACCTCATCGCCCGCCTTCAGCGCCCGTTCACCAAATACACTACTCGTGAGGGCAGAAAGTGCTACAAGATTAGCAGATGATCCGGAATTGACTAAGCTTACATATTTCACACCTAGGTAGTCGCGAAATTTTCTTTCAAAACTTTCAGCAAATCGTCCCTCGGTCCACCAACCATCAAGCACCGCTTCCACACCGTTTATCATTTCTTTTTCATCAAACACTTTTCCGGAAACCGGTACGGAAGACGTGCCGGAAATAAATGATTTTTTAGGAAAACTTCTTTTAAATTTTTTTGCTATTAATGAAAATAATAATTTATCGTCTCTCATATATTTATATGGAATTGTTTCATAATACGTGTATAAATATCAGAAACAGATAACCCATTGGCATGCCGCATATATTCTTGATTACCTATAACTTTCGTAAATCGATCGGGAATAGCAAATCGTATAAAATTTATCGGCTTTCCGTATTCTGCTACCACCTCAGCTACAGCGCTTCCCAAGCCTCCCACAATACCATGTTCTTCAATGGTAACAAGATGTTTTGTTCTATCCACCGCCTCACAAATGGATGCTGCGTCAATAGGTTTTATCGTATGCATACTCAACGTTTGAACCGATATATCCTTCAACTGAAGCTCGTGGCAGACCTTCATCGTAGTGTCGAGCATAGTAGAAGTTCCGATAAGCGTTATATCTGTTCCCTCTGTCATAACGATCGCCTTCCCTATCTCAAATATTGGATCACCCTTGTGAAGAATTGGCTCTCCTGCTTTCCCTAATCGAAGGTACACTGATCCAGCATGTGTCATCATCGCATTTGTAGCTAATCGCACCTCTGTAGGATCTCCTGGCGCTATCACCACCATTTCAGGAATCGCTCGCATAACAGCAATATCCTCTATACCATGATGTGTGTGTCCATACGGCCCATATGAAAATCCTGCACCAACACCTACAATTTTGACATTAAGTTTTTGATACGCAATATCGTTACGGATTTGCTCAAAATTTCTCATAGTAACAAAGGGAACGATCGAATATATAACAGGAATATATCCTTCCATCGCTAGTCCTGCCGCCACTCCTGTCATATTTTGCTCGGCCACACCCATATTTATATATTGCTGAGGCAATGTTTCTATAAATTCTTCAAACGCAGAGTATCCCAAATCGGCAGTAAGCAACATGATCCGTTTATCTTTGATTGCTAAAGACTGTAATGTTTTTACAAATGTATTTCTCATAAATTTCCGTCCGGATATAATGCTTCCATTTCTTCTTTAGTCGGTGGCTTATACTGTGACGATATCTGATTGATATGTGCTGACACTCCGCCTTTACCTTTAATTGTATGTGCAATGATTACAGTCGGCTTATTTTTTTTATGCGGAAGCTTTGAAAATGTAGCAATAATCTCTTTAAAATCATGTCCGTCTTTCACTTCTAATGGTGACCAGCCGAATGCCTTCCACTTGGCTGAAAATGGCTCCAAACTCAGGATATCCTTCGTATACCCAAACCCCTGCAACTTATTATAATCAACCACCACAGTTAAGTTATCCAATTTATGATGACCTGCAAAAAGAATTGCTTCCCATGTGCTTCCTTCATCACACTCCCCATCAGAAAGTACGGCAAACACACGAAAATCTTTTTTTGCAAGTTTAGCAGCAAGTGCCATCCCGCACGCCATAGACAAGCCATGACCTAATGATCCGGCGGAAACTTCTACTCCAGGGACACAATGACGTGTTGAATGACCAGGAAGCAAACCGTCATTCTGTTCGTACCCTTTCAATACTTCCTCATCAAAAAAACCCCGTCGGCACAACACTGAAAATAATACCTTGCCGTCATGCGCCTTACTAAAAACCAATCGGTCTCTGTCCGCACCTTCTGGATTTTCAGGATTAAGTCGTAAAATTTTGAAATAGAGAGCAACGAGAATTTCTACACACGAAAGAGCTCCTCCCACATGAGCACTTTTTGCATTATAGCTCATGCGTAGTATGTCTTTGCGCACCGTCAATGCAATAGTATTAAGATCTTGCATATGGTCTATTATAGAGTATTACCCGCAACTCCGAAATCGTATAGACGATCACCTCCCAAAAACAAACAAAGGGATGGAAAAACCAAGAAATATGCGGATGCCGCAAAAATCCTACGACACTAAATAGCAGCATCGGAACGACAGTTACGCTGAACACCATATATATTACAAGACGCATGATATCAGCAAGGCTATGCCTATTAAACACTAGGTACAACCGCCTCATTAAGGATCGGTCTGTAAACATTTCCTTATATTCTACTCGCTTAGCAAGCGCTTTATAGATATTATTATCCGGACAATTATCATGAATAATAGTATTTTTTACCACACCGTAGGTGTCATAATGTTTTACAGCCATCTGATAAAACGCATCGACATGAACAAATCTGTTCGGATTCGTATTGACTAAATCGATAACCTTTTTGCGTACCATATGGCCATTATCACCAAGGGTTGGAAGAGTTTGTGGAGTAAATTTCACAGACAGATAATTTTCTTTCTCATATAACGTGTTTCCTAAAGAATATGATTTTTTGTAAATAAGATTTTTTTCTGATTTGCCAAGATATAATAATATCGGATCATTTGCGCCGATAAGTGCAAAATACGTAGAAAGCGCACTCATGCCCGAAGAATACGCATTGTGCATACTATACGAACCAACGATATCTCTATCCTTAAATGGCTCAACCATTCGGGCCAACCAATCGGTTGAAGTCATGATATTGTCCGGTTCCAAAAAAAGAATAATCTCGCCTTTGCTCTTTTGTATGCCGATGCTCATCCGTTTTTGAGACAAATGAAGAAGATCCTTCCTGACAATAACAGTACAACCATATGATTTTGCCAAATCAATGGATCCGTTTGTTGACCCAGCATCCATAATAATATGCTGAATCAATTTTTTAGGGTACTTCTGCGAAGCTATAGCCTTTAGACATTTTTCCCAAAGAGGAAACGGCGTGTTGTACGAACAGGTAATAATCGATACGCTAGGAAGATTCATACATTATACATACCTATACGCCATAACAAGACTCGCGCGCGAATATGACCCAATAAGTTTTTCATCTTCTTCCCACATCACTTCATCATTATCGATTATTTTGCGAAGTGGAATACGTGAAATACGTTGAAATCCTACTCGCTCATACAGAGAAACAGCTTTGTTATTATCCTCAAAAACCCGCAACGTCATCTTCTTCAGCCGAAATTCTTTTCGGGCCCATCCCATCAATGCCTGCGTTACATACGTCATAACACCGATCGGGCCATCTTTTCCCCGCAATACGTTATCAAGCTCGCATGAATGTGCACGATAATCAAAACGGTACAACCCGATATGACCAATAGTAACGCCATTGCTAGTGATTAGAAACAATAATCTATCTTCCGTGTCAATCACTCCTTTTTCTAACCATCGCTTTGTCCCTTCAATCGTTACGTTAAATTGCTTCGGAAACCACCACTCAAATCGCTTCCTCCATGTTGCACATAAGGAAACAATTTCTTTATCCTCCACCTGACTTGCCACAATAAGCTCCAAATTTGCCACTATTTCATCTGATCTGTTTCGGACGGGAAGAATCAACCGCTTGGAGTATGAAGCATGTTTGAGCTGAAAAATAATTGAAATTATACCCTTTTTAGTAGTCATCTAATTTACGAAACGCCAAGCACATCAAGAACGGATTTTGCGATATAGTCGACTTCTTTTTCTGTTATCTGCAGACCACTTGGTAAGTTAATTCCCTGAAGTCCAATGTGATGAGCGATTGGGGTGTTCTGTTCTGTGTACATCGGAAACATGCTGATCGGATAAAAAAACGGACGGGTATCGATTTTTCGCTTTTTGAGAGCCTCCCTCAAATCATCGCGTTGTATACCAATATCCTTATCCATAATGATTGATGACATCCAACGATTGCTTTTCGTACCAGGACGTTCGAAATTTAATGATAAACCATCAACGTAGCGCAATCGTTTTTCATACCAGTCAAATATCTGCCGCTTCTTGGCAACAAATTCATCTATCCGTTCCAATTGAGCCAATCCTAAAGCTGCCTGCAAATTAGACATTTCAAACTCATACCCGACACTCGTCTGCCAAAATTTTCTATAATTCTTTGCTTCTCCGTGATCGTTAAGATATACTGCCTTTTCAAATAAAGCATCATCATTAGTCACCAACATGCCACCAACACCGGTAACCATAATTTTCGCACCTTGAAAACTGAATGCCCCAAATTCTCCGAAACTTCCCGGTTTTTTATTTTTATATTCTGCGCCAATTGCAGGACACGCATCTTCGACTACTTTTAGCTTATGTTTTTTTGCTATATCCATGATTTCATCCATTTCTGCCGGATTACCATAGATATGTACAGGCATAATGGCTTTCGTTTTAGATGTGATTGCATTCTTTAGAGCTTTTGGATCCATACACCATGTATCTTTTAACACGTCGACAAATACAGGTTTAGCCCCAAGAAGCACAACAACATCAGAACAGGCAAAATACGTAATCTCCGGAATAATAACTTCATCCCCAGGTCCGATGCCAAGTGTAGCTAAACCTAACCAAAGCGCCCCCGTCCCACCGGATGTTGCTAAAGCATGTTTAACTCCAATATAGGAAGCAAATGCATATTCGAACTTATGTAAATAGTCAAATGCATGTTCGTTCCATCCATTTGACACTGCATCAAGCACATAGGAAATTTCCTTCTTACTGATAGAGGATCCTGCCGTCAGAATCATCTTTTCGGGAACAAATAACTTCTTCTGTTTATTATATTTTTTAGTCAACTGTTTTTTCATAAATGGTAGTGTACAGGTTAAAATTTTATCGTCATTTATTAAAACGGTTTATTTTGAGTGTACCAGCGAAGCGTTTCAAAAATACTATTGGCAAACCGAGCTTCCGGCTTCCAGCCCATTGCAGATATTTTTGCATAATCTACGTGTTGATATGGTATTTCATTTTTTGCCGAATTTTCAATTACATAAGGAATTTTCTTGCTCGTAATTTTCCCGATATGTTTTATAAGATCCACAACGTTCATATTATCATCTGAAGAAAAGTTAAATATATCTCCTACCGCCTTGCCTAAATTTTGTAATAAAAATAAATACCCTGAAACAACATCCTTCACATAGACATAATCGCGAACATGTGTTCCATCACTTCGAAGTTTCAACACCTCTTTAGTTATCAACGTCTTCATAATGCCAGGAATAATTCTGCTAGCATTTAAATCACCAGGACCAAAAATATTCCCAAAACGGGTTACTACCACTGGAACTCCATATGTTTTATAGTACGCCCTCGCAATAAGATCGGTAGCTGCTTTCGACACTTCATATGGATGATCTCCCAGAAGCGGATCAGTTTCTTTATACGCTTTAGTACTTTTTCCATATGCTTTATCAGAAGAAGCGACCAATACAGCTTTTACATGTGGAAATCTTCGAGCGGCATCCAAAATATTAGTCGTACCCATAACATTTGTCTCTATCGTCTCGACAGGATCATGATATGCCGTAGTCACAATTGCTTGTGCGCCAAGATGAAATATATAGTCAATCTCATGCTTCACGACAATATTGAAAATTCTTGGGTTATCACGAAGATCCCCAGACACCATAATAACCATATCTGAAAGTTTTCGTGTCGCAAAATACGAGCGGGGATCTAAACTACGAAATGGAACAATCACTTTGGCTCCTTTGTCTACCAAAGCTTCAACCAAATGGCTGCCCACAAATCCCGTCCCGCCGGTCACCAAAATACTTTTACCCTTTAGTCCTTCCATACCTTCCACAATGGCCCTTCCTGCCAATATTTATTGAGATTCTCTACATCTGAATACGTGTCCATTGAGTGCCAAAATCCATCATGGAGATACACAGAGAGTTGCTTATGTTCAATCAACCGTTTTATCGAAGAATGCTCATATTCTCCAGGTCGCAAATAATCAAAAAAATTCTTTTTAAAAACCATGAATCCACCATTTACTCTTCCGCTTAATACTGGCTTCTCCACAAACTTTGTTACCACATTATCTTGGTTTATCCGCAGCAAACCGTATTTACTTCTCGGATATACACCTGTAATCGTGCCTATTGTCTTTTGTTTTCTATGAAAAGACACCAAGTCTTTCATATTAACATCACCTACACCATCGCCATAGGTCACCATAAAATCTTCATCCTCATCAGGTATGTAATCTTTACATCGAAGTATTCTCTCTCCGGGTAACGTTTCCTGACCAGTATCAACGAAAGTTATTTTAAAATCATCGATTAATTTTCCGTCTGTCTTGTCCCTATGTATTTTTGTAACACTTGTTTTCAAATGAAGCGTAAAATCGTGAAGGAAATATTTTTGATTTAAAAAATAATCCTTGATGTAGTCACCCTTATAACCTAATGCAATAATAAATTCGTTAAACCCATGGTGGGCATAAATTTTCATGATATGCCACAACATAGGTTTGCCCCCTATCAAAACCATAGGTTTAGGTTTAAATTCTGTCTCTTCTTTCAATCTATATCCTAATCCACCGCAAAGAATAATTGTTTTCATACTAATACAACCCATTATATGTTACTTTGTAGGCAAAAACAAAAAACTCTCTAACATCCAATAGCTTTCGTAATACACAAGAAATATACTCAAGAATGGCAACGCAATAATTCGCACATCTCTCCTTGAGATTGGATTTAGATACATTGCATACATAGACGTAAAAGCAAAAATAAACATAAGGATCCAGTTAATAGGAAAAAAGCCAATGATGGATAAAATAACTAACATCGGTTTTACTGCAAATACCGCAGCGCCAAAACCCAAATTTCTCCATTGTATTCTCATAAATCTTCCGTATGAGCGAGCAAGTAATTTTCTATTTAAAATCCATTGAGAAAAACCATACGATGGATCTAACGAATGAAGGTGTATCACACGGGCTTCAGAACATACGACTGGCCCAGCTTTGTTTAATCGAACATGCAGGTCGCCATCTTCTCCTCCTATAAAAATATCATGACCATAATGGACATCATCAAATCCACCGATTTCTTCAAATACATCTTTTTTTAAACAATCAAATTTTCCATTCAAACCTGCTTTTTCTTTCCCTACACTTGTTGCAAGTAAACATTTTTCCCAAAAAGGAAATTTTTCCCAAACTTCTCTTGGAGTGATAATGTATGAATACGTTGCCACAATAGCGGGATTACTACACATAGGTTCGATCAACCGATTAAATTCATTCTTTGTTGGTAAAACACTATCAGAATGCATACACACAACATATGAAGTTTTCGCACATTTAATTCCGGTATTATAACTAGTCCCAACACCACGATTAACTTTGTTTGTTAGTAATCGAATCGAAATTTTTCTATTTGTGCGCTGAAACTCCTTAACTTTAATCACACTATCATCATCAGATGCGTTATCTATGATAATTATTTCAGCTATAGGATACTTTTGTTCAAAAATACTTTTTAACGTAAGTAAAATAGTAGAAAAAGAATTCAGCATTGGCACGACTACACTTACTGTCGGTTGTTTCATATAATTTCTAACGCTTGAAAAGCGTTCTTATAATACTTCTCAAATTCAAAATATTTAGAAAACATATACAGCCCGTTCTGATAAAAATCATATTTCTCTCTAATCATGTCAAGTACTATCGGCATACCAGAGACCTCATTCATCACCTCTCCTGCATCATATTTTTTAATATATTGAACAATTGCTGACGTATTGGTCATCACGACAGGCAAACCCATCTCAATATAGGTTTTTATTTTTCCAGGATCTGTGTAGTGTGTGGCGGTATTGACGCCCTTTTCATATAACGCAATGCCAACATGATGAACTTTTGCTATGTTTTTCAATTCATCGTCATCCACAAATCTATTGGGAAACCATACGCGATCAGAAATCTTATATTTTATTAATAAAGAATTATACTTCTCAAAAAGATTTTTTTCACACACACCAATAATTGATAATTCTACTTTTGGAGTATTTTTAACAAACAGTAATAAATCCTCAATACCCTGAGATGGCCGTATGACGCCTACAAATAACAATTTAAACGGTGAAGTAATTTGCTTTTTTGATCCCGTATATGGCTTTACTCCCCACATAATTGTTTTTTTATTCGCAAGTGTAACGACCTTGCCATTAAAAATTTTATTAATTCTGTCACTTAAATAGTACGTGTACGGAATTCGGTCATGATAATATTTTTTAAGTTTTTCAAACAGAATGAGCGACCAATGCACTGGAGGAAAATAGTCTCCTATCCAATATGCATACTCCACACTTCGCAATAATTTCATCACACTCATACCGATAAATGCTACAGGATGTCCGCCAAATACCAACACATGCTCTAAGCGTGAAAAATACTGCAGCAGAAAAAGATTATGGTGATACCACCATAAGAAATAATAGAAAAATATATTTGTTGACGAACCGACGTTATGCTCTTGCCTTAATATGCCTTTGTCATACACACGCAGCTCATTGGCACCACCATTTAGTCTCGGCATGATAATGTATATCACAAGTTTTTTGGTGTGTTTGATAAAGTAATCCATCGTATGCCCGACACTTTGTAAACTGCCGTACATAAATATGGTGTCGTATCGAGGTGTAGCTTTCATTTCTTTTTAAGAACGCTAACAATATTACTTGCTCCGTAGGAAAAACGACTAAAGTATTCATCTACCTTTTCTGCCCTTTTGTCCCATCGCGAATCTTTCGTAAGCATTTTAAACGCTAAACAAACTATCTTTCCCAAACTCCCCGTATAATATGTCTTCATTTCTCTAAACCTATGAAAGCCTTCAAGAATGTTTGCTCTCGTATACCGCCGTAGGTGACCAATTCTTCTGTCATGAAGTATGTTTACCGGCCAAAGAAACGGCCAAACATACTGCAATTGAATTGGCATAGCGAGCATGAGTGATGCGCCATATTTGAGTACGCGCTCAATTTCTTTAATTGCTTTCTTTTCATGTGGGAGATGTTCAAGTATCGCATTTGCCACCATCCCATCGGCGACACCAGTTTTTATCGGTAGATCCTCTGAACTGGCGCACACAAGCAAAATCTTTCGCTCCAATTTCAATTGCAATATATTTGCCTTTAGTTTCACCAGCTCTGCAAACGTCAAGTCAGTCGCGATAATATTAAACCCGAGCTTTGCTAACTCTATAGCCATATATCCGCTTCCTGTCGCATTATCAATAATGAGAGAATTTTTTTTATACTTGTTATGTGATAAAAAGGTATCTACATATCTTTTTTGCCATGGCTCTAACACGTAGGAAATTCTCGTCTGATCTTCTTTTTCAAAATATTTCACCTGATTTCGTAAGTGCGTAGGTAATGTGGAAAGATCAACAAGTATTGGTATTCCGTTTGAAATACTATATTTCTTCTTACATTTCTTGCAATACAGGCTTTTTGGCTTGGAACCAAGTGCTAGTTTACACACTGGACAACAAAGATATTTTAAGAGCGGATGATTCATACTCTAATAGACGCGTCAGCTTCCTTCTGTGTTCGTAGTATATCGTTTCCCTGATTGAATCACCACTCGGAAGCTACTAGCGTACCGCCAAATAACATTCACTATTTGTTAAACCTCCATTTTACTGATGCAGTACCACTACACTTTCATTTATCGATAAATGAAAGTATTACTTATGATAGCGCCGAAGATTGTAAGCGAGTGTTTTTACTACCTTTTTCCAAAAATCTTCCATCTCCTCGCTATACATGCGTTTTTGAAGAAGCTTTTTTGTACTTTCTCCACCCTTATCCAACCATTCTGACACACGATTAATAGTAGAGGTGCTTACATGTAAAATATATACAATATCTTCGTAGTTAAATTGCTTATGAAGCATCATTGCAACCGCGAGACGTTTGGCAAACATAACCCGTTCTGTCTTTGTAAAAAAATCGTAGTAAAACGCTTTGACATCTTGCGGATTACGAATAGATTGAAGTACCCAGAGAAAATCATCTCTGATCGAATAATATACATCTTTATCAACCGGTCTTTTTGAAAGCTGTGTCATATATCCTCACTTTCATTTATCGATAAATGAAAGTGAAATGTCAAGAGAGAGAAAATATAGATACACCGAAATATAATGTATGCATCAAACCCTCTAATATATAGAACGGATAGTCCTTATGAACGTCTTCTCAAATATCTTTTGCCATGTAAACGTGCGCGCCTGCTCTCTTGCTGCCTTCTTAGCTCTCAAAAGCGCATTTGTATCGGAAAGAATAGTGACTATCGCACGAGCTATATCTTGATGATTATATGGTACTACAACAGCCACTCCAGATTTCATGAGAGATTTCGCATTATAGGAAACATCGGTCATCAATACCGGTACGCCACAAGATAGATACGTTTTTATCTTTGTAGGGTCTGCATAGTAGCTAAAATTTGTCGTATCTCTCCCGCTTGGCATATACGTAGCCAAAGCTATATCTGATTTTATAATTTCTTTTTGTATGGCTGCTTGGTCAGATTGCCATCCCATAAACTGCACATGTTTTTCTAAAGATAGCGATTCCACAAGTTCCCGAAGCGGCTGTTCATACTCTCCACCGCCTATGATCGTAAACGAGACTTTTGGCAACTTCTTAAGTACAGCGGGGATTGCACGAATTACCTCCTGAACCCCTTGTTTTTCAAGCAAATGCCCGACAAAAATAAGTCGATACTCATTTTTGGCTTTTATTTTTTTTACAATATCTTTTTCCCAAACGCCTATTGGTACGACGATTTGTTTATCCCTCGTGGTTTTGAGTCCTAAAAATTTTTTTCTTCCTTCTTCTATGCGGGGCGATACATTCCAACATGTATCAGAGTATCTGATCGCAAAACACTCCATACTATGATAGATATAATTAATCAATGCATTACTACTTCGCTTTGGACTAAAATCAATCGCATAAAATATCACTCTGTCGACAATTCCAAAAACGCGAAGCAGTACCCCGACACAAGCATTTAACGGATTAACACCTATGTAAAGATATGAGGCTTTTGGTAATTTCGCACATGCAATAATTGTCACAAGTGCATCGCGAAAAAATGCTGTTACCGATCCGGCAGACATTCGCTTCACGCTTTTTGTATGGACGTTGCTTCCTTTTCTATACACACGTTGGGTATACGTAGAATTTTCTGCGAGTAAGGGATGACCTATGTATATAAGTGACTGTATTTTTTGAAAAATAAGATAATCACAAAGAGCTTCTGACGCACCATAAAAAAGCGTATGCGTCACTATGATGACGTGTTGAGGAGTATTTAGGCGACTTTGCATATATCTTCTAAAATACGGTCGCCATCATAGGTATACTGCCATTTCGGATAGTGTGACTGAAATTTAGATACATCAGATATGTACCAAATATGATCACCAACCCGCGGTGTATCGACGTACGTTATCTTAGCCCTCTTGCCGACAATGGATTCTATCTTTGCCACTGCCTCTAGAATAGAAATATTGGAGTGTCGTGATCCACCAATATTATATACTTCTCCCACTCGTGGCTTTTTATATACTTCATAAAATGCAGAAATGAGGTCGTGAGAGTGAATATTGTCTCGCACCTGTTTGCCTTTATATCCGATAATCGAATACTCACGTTCTTCTTTAATGCATTTGATTAGATATGCCAAGAAACCATGAAGTTTGGCTGCTGAATGAGCGGGGCCAGTGAGACACCCGCCACGAAAAATAACTGTATGAAGACCAAAATAACGCCCATATTCCTGTACCATGAGGTCAGCTGCTGATTTGGATACGCCAAAAACACTGTGTGTACACTGATCTATACTCATCGTCTCATCTATTCCTTTATAAAATTTATGAGACGGAGGTAATTCATACCGAGAAGCCTTCTCTATGACGGGCAACTGATTGGGTGTGTCGCCATAGACTTTATTGGTGGAAGTAAATATAAATGTTGCGTCTTTTGCATATTTTCGAAGATTTTCAAGAAGAATAAGTGTAGCAACAGCATTGATAGAAAAATCAGTAAGCGGTTCTTTGGCGGCCCAATCATGAGATGGTTGCGCTGCAGCATGAATAATGAGATCAAACCGATTTGCTTTAAAAATATCGCCAATCTTTTTCTCATCGCGTATATCTACCGTATGATGCACATACAAATGCTCTTCTTTGGACAGTTTTTTTCTCATCCAGCTCGTATCGCCATCTACACCAAAAAAATATTTGCGCATATTATTATCTATTCCATGCACTTCAAATCCTTTACCACAAAAAAATCGAACAGCTTCAGATCCTATAAGACCTGCTGAACCGGTAATCAATACTTTTTTCTTCTTCATGATATATTTTGCTCTTTTTTATACCAATCAATTGTTTTTTTGAGCCCATCGACTAATTTTGTTTGTGCACGAAAGCCAATTTTATCTATCGCTTTTGTATTGTCACTATTGCGTCTCGGGCTTCCATCAGGCTTTAATGTATCGAATTCAATGTTTATCTTCTTTCCTGATATGGAAACAATCATTTCCACCAAGTCCTTTATCGATACTTCTTCATTAGTTCCTATATTAATTGGGTCTGCTACGGGATATTTGTCTATGGCGTCAATGAGACCCTTGGCAAAGTCCTCAACATACAAAAATGCTCTTGTCTGGTTGCCAGATCCCCACACTCTCAATGGATTCTCTCCATCAAACACTCGTTTGATAAGTGCGGGTATCACGTGAGACTTCTCTGGATCGAAATGATCACGAGGTCCATATGCATTATATGGCCTCACAATTCCCACTTTCATTCCATACTGCTGACTATAATACATTCCTAGCTTTTCTGCCATGCGTTTAGCCCATCCATACCCGCCGTTGGTCGGCTCTGGCTCTCGTAAAAATCCTTCTGATTCGGCAGTAGGAATTTTCGCATCTGCAGGATAAATGCAGGCTGACGATACAACCAAGAATCGTTCAACGTTTGTGCATCTTGCCGCTTCAATCATGACAGAGGCAATTTTTAAGTTATCAAAAAGCATCGTGGCCTGATGCGTGCTGTTGTACTCGATGCCCCCGACACTTGCGGCAAGATTCATAACCACCTGTTGATTCTCACATGCCTGTTGTGCATCTTGTTCGTTGGTACAATTTCCGGGTAGTAATATAATTTTATCTTTAAGATAATCAATATTTTTCACAATTCCATCACTCATACGATCAAAAACCGTTACTCTCGCGCCGAGTGCTATCAACTGCTCCACTACATGACTTCCTATAAAGCCAGTACCACCCGTCACGAGCACCTTTTTTTTATTCCAGAAGATATTATTTATTGATTGTGGCATAAATATGTATTTTCCAAGCGCCAAAACTCGTATGCTTTCCTGCCTCTATTTCCCACCCTCTCACCCGACCGACAAGTCCCGTAATTCTCATCCATACATTTCTAGCGATAGAAAACAGATCTCTCGATTTTTTGCCACTTACCTGCATCTTCACAACCCCTTGATCGTTATATTTTTGGGCCTGATGTTTACCGACAACGAGTTCCAAAAGCTCTTTGGGTAAAAAATATAGAAAAATATTACTGAGTTGATAAAGCCAATGTTCACTGTACGTTTGTCTATTCACATGAAACCCGTGCTTTTTCAACATAGTAAGAACTGATGCATGAGTAAACTCAGGGTGAACGTGCCCCCAATGCTTAAAGGTCAGTCTCCCGAAACCGATCTTCGGAAACAACCACGTATACGTCATGGGTTGATTTTCACAAGGAACCAGTAGAAAAAACTTTCCATTTTGTTTGAGAATCCGTCTTATCTCCTTCAAAAAAAAATTAACATCTGGCACATGCTCCATGACGTCCAAACAAATACACGCATCAAATGTAGAGTCTTTATACGGAAATTTTTTACCCTTTAAGACATCATAGGTCGCTTTCCCACTTCCAAACTTTTTTGCATATGCAATTGCAGTTTTCGAAATATCGCATCCAAATACCTTCACGCCGCGATAGTAATACGGTAGGCTTTCAGTAATTATGCCCCCACCGCAGCCGATGTCTAAAAGCTTTCCTTTTTTGAGTTTTAAAGCCTCTGCCATGCGTTTAAGCCGATAATCATCCTGAAATGTTCTTTTATAATTATTGCGCTTCTTTGAAAAGGCACCCATAAATATTTCTTCGTAGTTAAATGCGTGGTTCATAGATATATTAAAGGGAAGTAAAAATACGCACGATTGTTGTCATTTCTTTTTTGATCATATCAGGATTATTACCAAAATACAGTCCTTGCTCGTGAACCAAACGGGCATTCTTTATATATGACCGGAGAGCCCCCTTCATATATTTTTTGAAAAATGGTTGCTTGGTCATGTCGCCTCCTACCACAGGTCGTATTTCTACTTTACCGTCACACGCTTCTACCAGCGCGTCACGAATTTTCTGCGATCTACAAATCACCGATACGGCAAAATTAGAGACTCTATCAATATGATCGTATCTTATGGGATAAAATAAATCCGTTCTGGTATAAATTTGTTTTGCCATAAACAAAAAGTTACGTTCTCGTTTCTTTATAATAGTAGGCAGATAGCGGATCTGATTGTTTCCCAAAAATCCCTGAATTTCTGTCGTTCTCAAGTTATACCCCAAATCATAAAATGTGTATCGGGAATAAAAGGTAGAATTCACATCGTGTTTTACTCTCAAAAATAATTGTTTATCTTCCGTCAAATTACGATCCCACCCATGTGCACGTACTAGATGAAGCATGGTCATAAGTTCTTCGTCATCCGTCACGACTGCACCGCCCTCAACGGTCGACATATGATGACCAACATAGAATGAAAATGTACTCGCCAGTCCCCAATTACCAAGCTTTATGCCTTTATATACTGTGCCCAATGACTCACAATTGTCTTCAATAAATATAATTTTGTGTTGTTTACACAATCGGGCTATGGCATCTATATCATCACAAAATCCCAAGAGATTGGTAAGAAATAACATTTTTATCTTGCTTTTTTTGAGAACCTCTTCTAGCGTGCGTTTGGAAATATTAAGGGTATCAAGCTCTATATCGATGGCGATAGGATTTAGACCTAATTGTATAAGCGGCATTACGTTGGTCGACCACGTCAACGCGGAGAATCCAACTGCATCTCCCTTTTTAATCCGACCTAAATTAAGAAGTGCTTGAATGAGAGCTAAATTCGCTGAACTCCCACTGTTTACAAAGAGACAATGTTTGCGATCCTGATAATTCGAAAATTTCTGTTCGAATTTACGACATTGTTCACCAATGCTTAATTTATCTGCTTTCAGGATAAACTTACACAAAAGTTTTTTTGTGTTCTTTTCGTTATAAAATGTAGATTTAATAAGTGGAATCATACTATTTTCCTTGTTCTCTTTTATACCATTCGTACGTTTTCAACAAGCCTCTATCCAAAGTAGTTCGCGGCATCCATTTCATGGACCTTCTCATTTTATCCCACGAAACAACTTGACTTAATAATTCTTCCTCTCTTCCATCCTCAGTCTTATCAATGCATAATTCTTTTGAACTCATACCAATAATTTTGGTCATTAAGTCTCTGACGGATATTGGCTTCCCTGTTCCTATATTGTAAATTCTGTTTTTCTCGAGCTGCACATCAGTAATTTGACCAAGCATGCTATACGCTCGTATTGCATCATCTATATACAAATATTCTCGTTTCGCGTTTCCTCCCCACATGATAGGATTTTTGCCGTTCACGACACTTTGCATGGTCTTGGGAATCACGCGTGAAAAATTCAGATCGCCCGGACCGTAAATATTTACAAATCGTGGAATTAAAACTGGCAGATTGAAGCTATCTGCATAGGACTGCGCGATAAGGTCTACACAGGTCTTTGATGTTTCGTAAGGCCTTGACGGTCGTGGTGGCTCATCTTCACGATACGGCAGTGGCGCTGCCCCATACACATGGGATGTAGAAGCAATGATAATGCGATGTATATTATAACTTCTGGAAATCTCTAAGACATTTAACGCACTGGTAATATTATTGTTAAATGTCCCGTACGGCTCTTTCGAACCTGACTCGACGAGTGCTTCACTGGCTAAATGAAAACACGCATCAGGTTTAAATTGTTTAAACACTGCCAATAGTTCATTTTTATTGGCGACATCAACTTTTTTTTCTATCGTAGAATTATACGGGTGTCTTGATAGACCAAGTATCTTTGATTTTTTTCCCAAAAGATAGGAAACCAGATGTCTCCCGATAAATCCACTTGATCCGGTGATAAGTACGCGACTATTTTCCCAAGATTGTATTTGCATATAAACTCTTCTTGCCGAGTTTGTCCCGCGGCGGGCTAAATCGGCTTAGAAGTTGTTACACCCATTGCAATTCCTATTGCTTTAAGGTGCACGGTTATTTGGTGCCTTATTATAACCCAACTATAGATAAAAACGAATCCCACACCCATCAGAGGGTGCAAAAACCATGCTCTGTCTCGAATTTTTATCCAACCTCTCAAGCTATCATAGAAAGGAACAATGAGTGTGACACAATAAAAAATCGCCAGTACCAGACGCCAGAGTTCTTTCTTTGTAAATATTTCGTATCGTCGAACACGCTTTCGTTCAAGTGATTTCTCACCCATGTGATACTGATTCATAAACAGCATTCTTCGTTTTAGATAAGACCATATGTTTCCATATCCAGTTAAATGCAAAATTGCATCATCGACAAATGCATAGGTATCAAACCCATTCTTAATAAGATCTACATTTACATCCATGTCAAAATACTTTCCGGGAGTCGCTTGTGCATTGTCCATAAGAATCTCACGACGCACAATGAACCCATTAGCACCTACGGTTGGAATTCTATTTTCTGAAAATTTTATAATATAATATCCATTATCAGAAATAACCTCCCCCGCCAAATTGTAACGATCAAACATATAGGAAAGCCGGTCTGATCTGCCTAAATACCATACAAAGGGATCTCCCGTTCCAAAAAGCGCAAAATATCGATCAAGCAAGCTTTCCTTCTTATCATACTGATACCTAAGCGTCTCAACACCTACTATATTTTTGTTTTCAACAAATGGTCGCACCATTTTAGAAAGCCACTGTGCATGCGGCAATACGTTATCGTGATCTATCATCGCAAGAAGTTCATTCTTTGCATTTTTTATACCTATACTTTTGTTATATTCTGCATTTTGTTTCTTTGGATCAATGGTGTAAATACGCGCATTATATTTTTTAGCTATAGAAAGGGTGGTGTCTATAGAACCTCCGTCAACGACGATAATTTCAATATTTTGTTGGGGATAGTTTTGTGTTCGAATACTTTGCAAACATCGTTCTATGGTACGAATAGAATTATATGTTGCAGTTACTATGGATATGGTGGGAAGATGATTAGTGTGTTTCATACCCAAAAAGTAGCGAAGAAAAAATTTGATACGATTTATCCCAATTAAACGATTTACTACGTCGCATAGCGTTTTTTCCTAACGTAGTTGATTGTGCTCTATCACTAATCAGAGATAGTATTTGATTAGCAAATCCGTCCGCTGATATGTCGTAATCCACAACAATTCCAGTTTTATTATGTTCGACTGCGTCTATAAGTCCCGTAACTGACGTGACAATTGATGGTGTACTGCACGCAGCCGCTTCCGTCACCACCATGCCCCACCCTTCTTTTACTGAGGGTAAAAGAAGTGCCCATGCTTGCTGCATGAGCTTCACCTTTGCATCCTTCGGGTCTTTATCAAAATAGAGTGTATTTTTGTTCACCAAGTAAACGTTTTTTTCTAAGCCATATTTTTGTATCATATCTTCTAATTTATTCTCCATAGGTCCATACCCAACGATTGCAAGTTTTGCCTTAGGATACTTTTTTACAACAACTCGCATAGCTTCCACACACAAGTCCGGCCGTTTCATGGATGTCAAACGAGCGACAAAAAGAAAAAGCGGATCTTTTGATTTCTCCCCTGGTTTATACCGATTATGATCTACTCCGAGCGGAAATACAGAAATATTTTTTTCCGGTATGCCAAATGTCCCT
This sequence comes from uncultured Gammaproteobacteria bacterium, assembly GCA_964358845.1. GTDB lineage: Bacteria > Patescibacteriota > Microgenomatia > UBA10105 > UBA927 > UBA927. The sequence continues at coordinate 25,835 of CAYHQC010000002.1, forward strand.
AAATCTTTTTTTGTACTTGGGGCATAACAAAAAACTTTTGTGTCCCTGTATGTAAGATACTCAATCCGTTCTAATGCATATGCTATGTAGGATAATGGAAAAGGAAGTTCATAAAAAAATACCTCTTTGGCCAACTGGTTCACCAACATGACTCGATTATATTTTGGAATATACAACGGTGTCTGCCAACAAATTGTATTGATGCAGTCTATTACCTTATCTGGCTTGTTCGTTAAAGATTGATAATATCGATAGGCTTCCCAGTAAACAGTAATCTTAGTACCTCGACGAATAATCTCGATCCCGTCATATATATCATATTCTCTTGCACCAACAAAAGAGCGACAAAACCATATCACATGGTGTCCATCTGCTACTAATCTTTTAGCTAACTCATACACGATTATTTCAGCGCCTCCAACATCGGGATTTTTCAGATCCTTCCAATTAAGAATTAAAATATTCATAACAATCTATACGAAGAATCACAGTGCCAATATGCAATATAAAACTATTTTTGCAGTATACAATCAGTGAAATAGAGCTTTATGCCCAGTGATCCACTCGTAAAGCCTTTTCACCCCATCTTCAACAGAAATTGTTGGTTCCCAATCAAACTCTGCTTTTGCTTTTCGAATATCTGCCACAAACACTTTTTGATCTCCTGGCCGCCAATCGTGAAACGCAGGTACAATTTTACGCCCAAATAGTTTTTCAAGCATCGGACCGAACTCGAACCACACGGACATGACGTTTTTGTATCCGCCGCCTATATTATAAATACCACCGCGCGTCTTCTCACCTGCTATAAATGCCATATCATACGCCGCTATCAAATCATCTACATACAGAAGGTCACGAACCTGTTTACCATCTCCGTAAATCGAAAGAGGTATTCCTGTCGCAAGTGCGATAATAAACCATGCGACCCACCCTTGATCCTCAACGCCAAATTGTCGTGGACCATAGATGCATGATTGTCGCATAACCACGGTATCAAGCCCGTATATCCTTCCATAATCGTGCACATATTGATCTGCAGATCCTTTAGAGCAACCATAAGGAGAATGAAAATCTAATCCCCTTTCCTCACTGACCCCAAATAGAAGATCTTTGTATGCATAATGCGTCGCTTCTTCAATAACTGTGACGTCTTCCATACCACCATACACTTTATTCGTCGATGAATAGATAAATTTAGCTTTACTTCCCGATAACCGCATCGTTTCAAGAATATTGAAAGTACCCAAAGCGTTGATATCAAAATCTTCACGAGGATTGGTGACAGACGTCGTTACTGCCACTTGAGCGGCTAAATGTAAAATAAGATCAGCGGATGTAAACGCTTCTTTTACTTTATTTAAATCTTGGACTGATCGAATATCACCAACTATGGTGTCAAGTTTTCCCCCAAGAGTTTTTAACCATGAAAGATTTTTCTCAGCACCCTTTCTAGAGAGATTATCAAAAATCGTAACTGACGCGCCCTTTTTCAGGTAATACGCAGCCGCGTTACTCCCGATAAATCCAGCTCCCCCAGTAATACATACGTTCATGATAATTTCTTTTTTTCTGACAGTGATAGATAATTACGTTTTGTGGACACCTTTTTCCCACTCTTTGTTTCTAATTCACGACGAGCATTACCCGCAATTGCACCACCTGCTTTCGCAGCGTATTTGTTTTCCGTAAATCCTTGAGCATCTTTGTTTTTAGCAATTTCCGTCGTTGATGCCTCGCCAAGCATAGAGAAAATGAGCTCCAAATCATTCATGTGGTCACGAAGGTTTTCTCGTTGTAAACCCTTTAACTTCTTGTACTCACTCGGAGTCATCCCAAACGTAGCGTTGGATATTTCAGCAGTCAAAATGGCATATTCACGATCACCACCCACGTTTCGCTTTTTCCACTGATCAATCAATGTTTCGCGAATTTCAATTCCACGCATGCGTTTTTCAATCCACGCATCTGGATAACCTTTAGCCTTATAAAGCGCTCGAGTGCGTTTGGTAGCAAGTTCTGGATCTTCTATCTCTTGGACCCGTTCATAGCCAACACGCGCAAGCCAACGCTTGAACGGTTCTGCCTTGGGTGAAGAAATAGATTGGATGATACGAAAAACTCCTTCTGTATTTGCACAGTCTGTTTCATACTTCTTTCCATCAGACGACTCTAGTTTCAGTTGTCTACAAATTGTAGACAACTCAATTCCTTCATTCACTTTTACTCTGGTTTTCATAGCACTCCAATACACTCTTGGTTTATTACTATCTGTTAGAGCTTCAATAACATCAACCACTGAAAACCACCATTCATTTTGGTAAATTATCTTACGCACTTTTTTCCCTTTAAAAATTGCTATTCTCGTGGTTATATTAGGTTCACTATTCATATGTATTGATTATACAAAATTACGGCAATGCGATTTTGAAGTTTAATTCAGGATCAAACATCCACTTCTTTTTATTAATGTTGTCGTAATAATGAAGAATTTTCAAACGATAAAAGACTGCAAACGTATCCCAAAGCATCCGATAGACGACTTTCCATACAGAAATAGAGGTAATGCTCGATACTCCTGTAAAATCTAATTCGATCGGTGCTTCAAATATTCGTGTGTACCCTAAATGATTAGCGACAGCCAATATTTCTATATCAAACGCAAATTGCTTCACCAATAACCTCGGTAAGACATCTTCCAGCACGTTCCTTCTATAAAGCTTTATCCCAACCTGCGTATCTTTTAGATTCAAGCCAAATAATACACGTGTAAGCTGTTGATATCCAAAAGATAATATCTTCCTCTCAAGTGGATAGCGTACCTTTGACACGGGATGACGCTTGCTCCCGACGATAATATCTGCGTTATACCACTTGAAATGCTCGATCATCATCGAAAGTCCTGACTCGCTTACATCTCCCCCAGCATCGATAAACCCTATGATATCCCCGTGACTCTTGGCCATACCAAAACGCACGGCATACCCTTTGCCATGATTTGTGTTATATCCTGTGACGATTAACTTATTGGAATGGACCTTTTTGGCTTCTCTTTCACTGTTATCGACTTTTCCATCTATCACCACGATGACTTCGTAGGGAATAGATAACAAAGTGAGCTCGCCTAATATAGACTGGAGCTGTTTTTGAATGGTTTTTTCCTGTTTATATACAGGAATAATCAATGATAATAATTTTGGTTTAATCTTTCCCATAGCGGTAGTATATCAAAAGGATCATACAAGTAAGAAACGCGACTGCGATATTTATATAAATCACCTGATAGAGTGACGCATGAAAAAGCCACAATCCTATTGCTTGTGTTATTGCCGCTCCCATAGTAATCACCCATACGCGCATTCTGCCGATAGCAAGAAAAATAGTGATAAGTAAATTAACCAACGTAAAAAATGTGATAAATATACCAAATAAGCCCATAAAAGGAATAGCACCATCAAATGCAGTTCCATACATAATCCGAACGATAAAGGCTGGTGCAATAAAATATCCAAGTGTCAGTATGCTAGAGAGTGCCGCCACGGCACCGAGAGCGCTTAGCACCATACCATGGTAGGATTCTTTACGCTCTTTTTTCTCAACTATCATCGGGAACATCACAAACCCCAACGCCGCTGAAGTATAAAATATTACCTTTCCAAGCACTGCAAGCGATGCGTAAATCCCTGCTTCATAGGGAGAGAAAAAATGCCTTACCAATAAAACGTCTTGACTATAGAGTGCAATGGTGCCAAGGGTAGCCAGTAACGTAGGAAGACTATAGTCCGCCGCATCAGCCCTTGTGATTGACAACGGTTTTGACTTTACCCGTATAAGACCCCAAATCGGCACAAAATTTATACCGTATGAAATCACGTTGGATATGATATTTCCTATAAGTACTCCTATGAGCCCAAATGGCGCTCCTAACACTCCAAATACTAATCGCAACAACATTCCGATATTGGTCACTACACTGGATGCCAAAAATAGTTGAAATGATTGCATGATGCTTATGTTTATGACAGAAAAAATGAAACTCACAAATAAGAAATAGAGCCAAATAAAGTAACTTGAAGATATATGTAAAAATTCACTCAATGCGTGAGATGAAACTACCGCGACCAAAAACCCAATCAATGAGACCAAAGAGATATAGCGAAACGCCGCCCAAAAAAGACTGGGAACTTCCTCTAAAAGTTTTCTTGCACGAAGTTGTGAAAAAAACTTCGCAAGGATCGTTTGGACTACGCCGGATCCTATGTTGATTATGTAAAATAACGACAAGAGTGCAGAAAATTCTCCATAAATAACCGGGCCTAATAACCGTCCAACAAGTACGTGATAGGCATATGCACCGACGTTGGCTACCATCGAGCCCACCAAAATTATGAAACTTCCTTTCGCTAGAGGATGTGCTATAAACGCATGAAGTTTGAGAATTATTTTTTTCATGGCGACCAAAATCGTAATCGCAAGAGAGTAAAGAGAGCGACAATACCATCACGCCATGTCAGCTTTTTTCCCTCAGAAAATTTTCTGCCAAAGTATGAAATAGGCACTTCATATATTTGATACCCGCTTCGAAGTATCTTCGCCGTAATCTCCGGTTCAAAGTCAAATCGTTTTGCTTTGATCGTAATGCCTTTCAGTACTACGGCATCAAATACTTTGCATCCTGTTTCCATATCCGTAATATTGGTGTTGTAGAGAATGTTGGTGACGAGTGTTACAAATTTATTACCTAACTCATAAATAAACATCGTCGAAAGATGTCCGCCCAAAAATCGTGATCCGTATACGACATGAACCCGATCATTTTCAAAAGGGGCTAACAGTACTGGATAGTCAGAAGGGCTGTATTCTAAATCCGCGTCTTGAATAAGGATGATATCTCCTGTGGCCTTTGCAATTCCAATCGTTACTGCCGATCCTTTGCCCTCATTTTTCTTCTTAAAAATGACCTTTACCCTCTTCACCCATTTTTTGAGTAGATCTTCTGTACCGTCGGTCGATCCGTCATCTATGATAATAATTTCTTTCTCCCACCCTAAAACTTTCGTTTGGGAAACGAGATTGAGTACTTCTTCTACCGTCTTCTTTTCGTTGTATACAGGAATGATTATAGAAAGTTTTTTCATGCGTTGAAAAATGCCTTACCATGGAAGACTAACCACGCCCAGAGCGGAATAAATTCCAATGTTTTTCCCTCTATCTTTTGTATAGCCGAATAGTTTTTCGTCAATACGTATCCTTTTTCCTTATTAAACTCCTGCAATCCTTCTACCATGCCCTGTGTTTCTCTCTCATGCGGCTGATCAGTATATGAAACATTATAAAAAGCCAACGCAGGATCCATAGTCACAAAATCTATCTCTTTCTTACCTTTCCAATAGTAAATCGCCTGCGATTGTTTTTTTAACTCCATGTATACTACATTTTCCGCACATTGCCCGATATCAGGCCGTAAAAGCGGCACGTTAAAATTTCGCAGTCCATTATCGACTACGTACATCTTTCGGGCTCTTTGCACATCCTGCGTCTCCTTCGTTTTATACGAATAATGCTTACTCTCAAAGAGTAAATATGCCCGCTGAAAATACTCTATGTAGGATTTGGTAGTCTCTAAAGAGAGTTTCTGCGGTCGAGATAAACTACTGTATGTATGCGTTTTCGTAAAATCAGACATAATCTGAAGTCCTAATACTTCTACTTCCTGCTGATTTCGAACACCATTGGGCACCACAACGTCTCTTGAAACCGTATCTCTAAAATAATTTGATGCCAATGTCCGTTTGACATCTTCATCTTCGGTAAGCACTATCTCAGGATACCCGCCTTCTTTCATATAATTCCCCAAGTGATGTAAAATTTTCGTTTGTTGGAAAAAATTAGCCTTGAGAATCGATGATATATTCGCTTGCCCTTCTATAGTAATTCCTTTTATGCGCAAATATTCATAAAAATTAAAGGGGTAGACGTCTACTTGAACGTTTCTGCCGGTCAAAACTGTCGCCGACTCTGACTCAACCAACGATCGGCGTGATCCGGAAAGTATAAACTTAACAGGATCTTTCCGCTCATACTTACTGCTTATCCAACGATTGAAGTCTTTAATTCCTTGAATTTCATCCAAAAATATATAAACTTTCCCTTGCGGGTTGTAAGTCTCCATATAATAGATAAAAATATCTTCCAAGAGTTTCCAGCCTTGTGTCAAATACTGCTGCACCAATATATCCTCCAAAAACAAATACACCACGTTTTTGGCCGGTATGCCTTTCTCAACGATAAGATGCTCCATAAGCTGATGCATCAGCGTTGATTTCCCTGCACGACGAACACCAGTAAGTATCAACACATGACGAATATCCAAAAGTTTTTTGAGGCGCTCAAGATACTTCTCTCGAGGCACGGTATGTATCCATTTACCTTTCAAAGGATCAGTAAAATGAGGGTTCCATGTCGAAATTAACGTTTGACACACTTCTCTATCCATAGTTGTAGTATATACTCATATTGTCCTACTGTCAAGTATAACCTAAGGTTTATATGTCAAACCCTACGTTATATCGAAGGGTTAATTATGGTATTATACACGGCTATTGTTTCGCAAGCTGCACGATCCCAACTAAATTTCTTCGCCCACGCATGACCCTCACGTATCAATTCTTCCCGTTTTGATTGCGGAAATGAAAATGCTTCT
>CAYHQC010000003.1:0-29327 GCA_964358845.1 uncultured Gammaproteobacteria bacterium
TATTCATATCCCTCTAGTGTGCCTGATTATGGGAAATTACGCAACAAGTCTAATAAAATACAAAAGGTGTGCGGCTTTTTCTTCTATAGTCTCGTAGACATCATTGCCACCAAATGATTGCATAACATTTCCAACTATTCCCTCTATACTTCCTCTTTGTTTTTCTGCGGCAAATAATTCTGTCGCCTCACCTTTTCGCATAAGTACCGAGCGGAGCTTAGAAATTGCTGCGGCAAGTTCTTCACCCGTGAGGGTGATAGATTTTTTCGTCATGCCGATAGTCTGCAACGCTTGTTTATCATATGCATCGAGTGACATCCAGGTACTGGCAAATTCTTTGATGAGTTCGAGAACATTTTTCGGATCAAGATCCACATGTTCTGGGAGTAATGCCTGAACATCGGTCACGGACTTCATAAATGCAGTATAGTTTTTCGCTATTCTCTTGCGATTTATCGCATAGCCTTTCGTTATGTATTCTTTGAGAGTTTTCGTCGCCCAAACACGAAACTGAGTCGCGCGTTTTGAATTTACCCTATATCCCACAGATAAAATCATGTCCAAATTGTAGTGATGCACTTCCCGGTCTATGATTCTTTTGCCTTCTTTTTGAACTATCCGGAATTTCCGGATAGTTGAGCTTTCTTTTAATTCATCTGACGTATAAATATTCTTTATGTGCTCATTTATCGTTCGAACATCTACAGCAAAAGCCTTAGCTATTTGAGCCTGAGTAGCCCATATGGTTTCTTTTCCGGCATCCCCACGCAATTCTATGGATCCGCTTGGAGCCTGATAAATAACAACGTCATTTTTTACAAATTTCTTTTTCATACGTTTACATAAATTATACACTCGACACACTCGAAATACGACCTATTTTCAAACGCACAAATCACTCGCTCTTCACGCTGTTTTTCTCTGGTATACTTTGTTTGTGACTATCCATCCTTTACGAAACGTGATAATAAGCGGTATTCTCACCATAGGCTTTATCATTGGCTTTCGGATATCGCCTCGACCGACCTCTCTCTTGCCACTGCCCGTACCAACAATTACAAAAGAACTTTCCTATAGCGGTCCGCTCGCCCTCACAAACATAAGCCAATCAGTCCTTGGCGCACAAGCGATAGATCCAATCGATTTTGTAAACGAAATAAATAGTGTCCGGGAAAAAGCCGGAGCGCCCTTTTTACGGTTAAGTACGACACTGATGAAAGCTGCTGCAATGCGGGCCGAGGTGATACGCAAACATCAAAATTTCTCTCATCAAGATCCATTTGAGGGTATAGAGCTGGGAACGGTGCTTCCCAAACTTGAATATGCATTTGTATATGCATCAGAAAATATAGGGATGGGCGGCTCATCCGCCCAAAACTTTGTCGCAGGGTTTATGAATAGCACGACACACAGAAACAATCTCCTCGATCCAACACTTACTGAGACGGGTGCTGCGATTGTCGATGGCCCGTACAAACAATATTATGTCAATTACGCGGTACAACTTTTCGCCATCCCCGGCGGCCGCGACGAATATTTAGGATACAAAGACAAAGATCGCCTGCTCTATGAAAAAGAACTTCTCGCGGTCAAAAAAAATCTACATCCATTCGTGTGGCTGGTGGCACGCATAAAAAGAAATCCTCTCTACACCGATGCGTATCATAATAAACTCATCAGACAAAAAATGATTCTTGAGACCGTGCTATCCCTCATGCGGGAGACCAAGCCGCTTGAGAACAAAGACGTCGCGTTGATTTTAGAATACAACGCACTGTTGTAGTGCGTATCGCACCATCATTTTCCCGATATTTGCTGCATTTTCCAACATTGTATTGCGGGATACCAGTAAAAAGCCGTATGCTAGAGATATGAAGTCAGAACGATATAACGCAAATGAGCACGTCAATTGGCGAAATATTGTTACCAAAAATTTTATTGGTGGGATTATGTGGGGATTAGGATCTGTTATTGGCGCGACCATGATATTGTCGCTTCTGCTTGGTTCACTGCAAAAATTAGACTTCATCCCTGCTGTTGCGGACTTTATCCTGCAAATCCAAGCCATGATAGATAGCAAAAAATAGTATTATCCTTCTATCACCACTCCCTCAAGTATCTCGGGGTCGACGTAAGGCCTAAGGAGGGAGAGATTTTTGGTGTTCGCGCGATAGAAAAGATCAAGGAAAAATCCTGCAAATGGCACCGCACCCAACACAAAATCAAAAAGAATATTCCGCGCCATGCGCCAATAAATCTTTTGCGGCACGTTGAATTGGTAGGCAATCCAGAATACGTAGCAGGAAAGTGCTACGCCAAAAAAGTTACCAAATCCCGGAAAGATATCCAAAAAAGGATCAATGCCAAATTTGAGTCCAAAAAGATGAAATCGAGTATCCAAAATTCTCACTAATTGCGAAGCAAAATGAAAATGTGACTTTTTGGTTATCATGATTTAGATAGATACTGCTACTTTTACTGTGTACACTGCGCCTCTCGTAGAACCCATTTTTTGTATAAACCCCGCCTTTATCAATTGTGACACATCATTGTGAAGCGTGCGGGTGGGAACTGCGCGAAAACGTCGTGCCAAAAAATCAAAACTTATCACCTTGTGATCCCCGAGCACGCGCATAATCTCCGCGCGACGTGGTAAAAGATGGTCGTATGTATCAAGTTTACCGAGCTCATGCGCTGCTTTCAACGACACTTTGGCTTGCGCCAAAAGAGCGGTAAGATAAAACTCTATAAACTCAGTTACATCCTGAAGATCTATGCCTAAAAAATGATAATAATCATCCCGATGTTCATCAAGATATTGTTCAAACGGCACGAGTCCACTAAAATCATACCCGCCTTTTTGCAATATGTAAGCTGATAATAGTCTACCCACTCTGCCATTACCATCCAAAAATGGATGGATTTTCTCAAACCAAATATGTGCTACTCCCGCAGTAATTGGTGAAGCGTCTTTTGCGGCATTCACATAAACACACAGTTCATCCATAAGCCCACGAACGTTTTGTGGCGCAGGCGTCAAATAAACCGCTATACCTGCTTGATTATAAATTGCCGATTCCTCATAACGAAAACTGCCTGCATTAGCAGCGAGCGTGTATAGTACCCTCGCATGAAGTTTTTTGAGCGCATCTAGAGAAATATCCTGACTTACTAAGCTCGGTACCTGCTCGTATGCAGAAACGAGATTGCTCACTTCAATTTTGTGTTTGTCATCATCGTTCTTTTGTAAATGAGTCACATCGGTAAGCTCGAGAGGATTACCTTCTATACGCGCGCTATAAAGAGAACTCTTCAAAAGTGACGCACGTCGTAAATAAACAGCTTGCTCACGTGTGACAGGGTGTAGCTCATAACTAGCCTTTAGTACATCCAATTCATAAAGTAATTGTTGTATTGAAGCAGTAATGGTATACATCGGGGGAAATTTCATAACCAAACTTTACAATATATTGCATAATGTTGCAAGATGTTGCATTATATTGCAAAATATCGCCTGCTATTCACGGTATTTTGTCTTACTCGACACCATGTGTGTCACTGCATAATTTTGAAACAGGGTCGAATACATCAGCGCGTCCTCTGCCACTCGACCAATATCTTGCTGCTCTAAAATTTTCGGTAATGTCTGTAATAATTTTTGAAGATATGGCTTTATTTTCTGTGTGTTTATTTCACTTTTACGTTTCAGCGCTTCTTGAGAAAAACGCTTCGCCGTAGCGTATGAACCAGCGTGATATCCAAGCGCCACACGCTTAAGATCCATAGCAAGGGAGCTAATTGAGTAATATGTATCATTCATAGGACTGCTTGAAAAAAATATTCAGTAAATTTTTTATATGTATCACGTATCGTACCATCTTGAATTTCATTACTTTGATTATTATCAACAGGTCGAATGTTTATAAAGGAATTATAATCAATGACTTTTGTTTCTAAATCTACACCACCGCCCCAGACATCTGTCTGACGCGATCCGCTTTGAAGCAAGATTTGTTCGGAATCGAAATGTCGATCACACCCAGCACTACAAGTCTTTTGATTTATGTCTATAACCGTTTTTATATACGTACCAAATTGCTCTTTCAGTTTTTCAATCTCTTCTCTGGTATATGGCGCTGTAGTTGTAACGATCATAATCAACTCATTGTATCATGGAGAATATATTTCTCTATCGCGACAGCAAGCCCATCGTCATCTACCGTTGGCGCTACCCAATCCGCTGCTTTTTTCAATTCGTCAGCCGCATTGCCCATAGCAACTTTAAGTCCTGCTAATTCAAAAAGCGGCAAGTCATTTCCCCCGTCTCCCACGACCATCACGTGCTTATGATCTACATTTAATCGAGAAAGGAGCGCCTGTAGGGCATGCTTTTTTGTTGCTAATTCATGAGTGATATGGACATCATATTTTCCAATTGTCCACGAACCCATGGCGTGTGCCACCAACCCACTGGTTTCTTTAACAATCTCAACTATCTTTTGTGCTTCATCTTTCGACACTGCAAAAATACAGGATAAACAAATTTCTCCTTCTGGATGATACGTAGACAGCGGCACGATCCCTAATCGTCTATCGTCTTCAACGTTATGCGCACCAAATTTTTTTAACTTAAAATACACTTCTTGTAATAAAAGTGGATCCATTTCTTGCTTCCAAACGTACTCGTTGGTTTTTGACGAATATAATGATGCGCCACCGCTCAATATGGAAAGATCGTCTATCTTTAATGCATTCAAAATATCTATCGTAAGATCAAGGGGTCTTCCCGTCGCGATAGACACGTGACAGACTTTTTTGGCTTTCTTCACCGCTTCAATAACTCGGGATGACGGCGTGCCATTGAGCTGTACTGGCATAGCAGTTCCATCGAGATCAAAAACAAGTGCTTGGATGTGCATAGTATTACCCACCATATCTTACCATTCGCCTTACCTACTATTCGTAGCGCGGCTCATGGAGCGACTATAGGTGGGCATTGTCATTTCTAAACTCGAAGACTTGTTAAGAAATGTCAATGCGGAGAGGGCGAGATTCGAACTCGCGGTATCTTGCGATACGGAGGTTTAGTAAACCTCTGCACTAGGCCACTATGCGACCTCTCCAAATTAAAAAACATTTACCCTACCTCATTTTATCATGTTCTTCGTGCACAGCCACTTCAATAATAAACGAGGATTGACTTAAGAAACGTTGAAGAAAACGTCATCTGTTTAAATACGTTATGGTTAATTGTAAAACAGTCGCAAAAGAAACCCATAGAAGATATGGAATTTGCATATAGGTAATCCATCGTGCGTAGGGATAAATAGACTTCATTGCCCACACCAACGTGGCAAGAACGAAAAGAATGTCGATCGCAGCGATACCATTATTTTGAAGACCAAATTGAATAGGAGTAAATAGTGCATTAAATAGAAGGTTCAATGCGAATGGCAATGCAATTATTATGGCCAACTTTTTCTTTTTTTTCTTACTCCGCAATCGCCAAAATACCGCACCGAAAGAAATCGCGATTAAAATATACAAAATCGACCATACAGGACCAAAAAGCCATGATGGTGGCGCCCATGAGGGCTTGATGAGTTGAGAATACCAGTTGTATGTGGACATGATAATTGTTTCTCTTGTCCTCCTCATCTTGCCGTTCGCTTCAACACTGCACTATTTGTGCGCGGCTCACGGAGCGATGTTAGGAGGGCATTGTCATTTCTAAACTCTCCCTCGACAAGCTCAGGATCGTTAAGAAATGTCAATGCGGAGGATACAGGGGTCGAACCTGTTAGGGATTGCTCCCACGAGTTTTCAAGACTCGCGCATTACCGTCCTGCCCACCCTCCATGATTGATTATAATAATTTATTCTAGCCCACCTATTCTTACTTCTCGCCTTTGAGTATACTATTTCCGCTAGAGGCGGATAAACTCCTACGGCTCGAAGAGCGAATTCAGGTGGGCATTGTCATTTCTAAACTCGCAGAATCGTTAAGAAATGTCAATGCGGAGGAGGTGGGATTCGAACCCACGTGAGCCTTTTACAGCTCAGGAATTTAGCAAACTCCCGCAATGGACCGAGCTATGCGACTCCTCCAGCTTCACAATTATACATGAGAGCGCTCGATCAAACTAATCCCTGCTTCTGACCACAAGAAGCATCCCATCATGGATAACGACTTTTGCTGGGGATGAAACAATCTCATTACTAACGCCTAAACTCGATCCGGACACAAATACGCGTCGCGAGGCGTTGTAGCGAAATCCAGAAAGGGTCACTGAAGCACGATCATGGAATGGAAAAAATGATATGTATTTATACGTCTGAGACTTGTGCAGGCTGACAAACCCTGAAACAAGCGATATTTCATTAAAGTTATCCACAATATATCCCAAAATATTGTGCGACTTGATACGCTGAAGAAGCTGTATTCCCGCCCATGTATGATCCATACGACTTCCGATCACTCCAAAAACTTCTATTGTTTTGGGCCTTAGTGTACACGCATGATCAATCGCTAATTCCAAATCAGTCACGTCTTTTTCTTTTGGATGTTTCTCTACGATCCCCACTTCTTTTTCGATGAGTGCAAGCTCTCTCCCTGAAACGGAGTCAAAATCACCAATCGCCAAATCGGGAATTATATGATTTTCTAAGAGCCAATATGCCCCACGATCAACCCCGATGACCAATGACGCTTTTTTAATGCGCTTTCTCATCGGGTAATCAAGCGTACCTCCAGCCACAATTGCGATATGGGGTGTAGATTTTTTTGCTATTCGTTTCATATGTATAAAATATACAATATATCATCATGCTAACATGTTAGCATGCTAACATAATATGTTATCGAGCCATGGTGACAGCCCAAACGCTCTTCGCTCCGTTATGTTTTAACACACCTGCTGCGGCCCGCATCGTAGCTCCCGTCGTAAAAACATCATCAAACAGTAAAACGTTTTGATTTCGAACATCCATTTTTCGTTTCAAATTCAACGCAAATACTCCATGCATATTTTTTAACCTGTCTTCTTTATTTTTCATCTCAACCTGCGGCTTTGTCTCTCGTGTTCGAAGTAGTATATCGGTGTGCATGGAAATCTGCAATCTGTGGGAAACAAAGCTCCCAAGTATTTCCGCCTGATTAAATCCCCGCTGATGCATGCGCATCTTGTGAAGCGGAATGGGGAGAAAAATTGGGTGCAATAGTTTGGGATGAAAACTGTTGAGAAAAAATGCTTCTTGTATTAACGAAACGAACTCAGCGGCTACGTCAGACACGAATCGATATTTAAGTGCTTTCACTGCTTTTTTGATAACGCCGTCATAATGAAAAAAACTTGTAAGCCCATCGACAGTAAATCGCGTGCGGCACCCGGGGTGTGTGCATCCAAACATGGCGGGATGCTCACAGACAGGACAAATAGTTTCTGATTCGAGAATAGGACGGATAGTTTGTCGACATGATTGGCAAAAATAGTTACCAATCTTGCCGCACCCGACACAACGTTTGGGAAAAATGAGGTCTAAAAGGTTCATTCTAAATAAAATGTTTATTACGAAATGCAAAACCAGAATTAGTTTTTAGATAACGTTCAAAATCCAAAGCTTTCTTTTTTGAAATGAATGCAGCATAAAAAACCAATATACACGGCAAAAGTAACTTTGTATGACTGACTAACCCAGAACAATGCTCCTGATATCTTTGTTTTAAATTAGAAGAAAAACCGATGTAATACGTGTTATTTTGAAGTTTTAAGAGATAGGTATAGTACATATGAGGAATATGTACAGTATACATAATTGCCCCACTTCGCTCTCGTAAACCTCGAGCTTCGATTGGGGCACTCTTCGCTACTTAAATCGGATCTCTTTCGTGTGGCCGCGCCACCTCGTAGCCCCAAATCACTTCTTAGTGATGAGGGGCGAAGAGTGGAGATGCCGAGTAATGAGCTCGGGTCCGAAAACGAATATTTCAAACATCTACAAGCGTAGTCCATTTAGTTTTCCCACCAACAATAGAAATGAACAAAAAATGAAAGCGGGATTTTGATCGAAATTAAACTCCAGGCCGCCCCGATCATGGCGGCCCTGGCGCCTCAGCTGTTTTTTCATCGCGAGCACTTCACCGAGAAGAAAGTATCTTGCGATGGATCGTTAGACAGTCGCAAACGCGAACGCTTGGGTTGTCTGTGATCGCTTGAGGGCCAGTCGTTCTACTAAGTAGGCGTACTGTTCCTCGAGCTTGCTAAGAGTATTCTCAGCAATTATTAAGGTGACCATAATTTTACGGCTCTTTAGTCGTCGCCGGCTTGCAGTTTTTCAATGTGCGTAATCGTCGAATCAATCATCCCCGTTAGAAATGCTTAACGATTCTTCGAGTTTAGCGTTTCTTACGCCCGCCAATAATCGCTCTTTGTGGCGTGTACGAATAGTACTGCAAAGCCACAAAGGAAGATATGGTGGGCTTTATTTAATCTTCCCCCTATACTCTCTTTCCAACTCTCTTTTTTGGTCTTCCCGTCGCTTTTTTTCTCGTTTTTCGTATTGCTTTTTCCCGCGTCCCAAGCCAACTTGCAGCTTCAAACGATGACCTGTAGTATACCAAGAAAGTGGGACCAAGGTCAAGCGTGCTCCATCAATTTTCCCTTGCAAACTAATACGTTCTTTTTTATGAATCAAAAGCTTTCGTGTCCGTTTAGGGTCATACCCTTCAATCCGTGCAAATGAATACGGAAAAATATGTGCATTAACCAAAAACGCCTCATTACCAATGATTTTGACATATGAACCATCAAGTTTGGCATGTCCGCCCCGCAAAGATTTCACCTCACTGCCCGTCAAAACCACACCCGCTTCAAAACGGTCTACAAAATCGTATTCATACGTGGCTTTTGAGTTCACTATTTTCATAGAGGCTATAGGTACCTGATTACTGCATCTTTAGAAGATACAGTTTACCATCTACAAGCAAAAAGAGCTTCTTTGTCGCTTCAAACGCCACAAACCCTGAGGGCTTTAACGTCTCTTTCCATACGTATTGGGAAAGATAAAATCCATCTTTATCAAGGATCACAATCCTACTATTGTCCTTGTCATACACATATACATTTTGCGTTGTGTCTGTCGTGTACACCTTCAAATATTTCCCAAACTCGGGCTGTACTCCAAGTGGTACAAACGTATTTTCCTTGCCTTGTGTAAATCGCAAAATCTGCCCAATACTCGTACCCAACCATACGGATCCATCGATAGACATGTTTGTGGCTTTCGAGAGATCCGGAAATGAGTCCGGATTTAAATATTCACGAAGCTCGGTAAAGCCCTGCCTAGCGGCACTCGACGATGCAACCTTATCTGTGGCAACGTATTTCCAAATTCTACTTTTTTGTGTATCAAGTAAGTAAATATTGCCGCCAAACACATCCATATCTTCAATAATTCCCCATTCAGGATCCGTCTTTATCACATCAGGTTTGGTCTTTTGCTCTTTTATATCCACTACAGATATCCCTGTTCCTGTCACCACGTACAAAAAGTCTCCATAGGCCGCAATATGTTTGGCACTGCTGAATGCATCGCCACCGCCAACGATGACACCGTTTTTATTGGCAACTCCTAACGCATACACCGTTTTTCCTACACTATCCAATAACCCCAATGATTCGTTAAAAAGAGACATATCCTCAGCCTTCCCGCCTGCTTTAAGAAGTGAAAGGTCAAAGTACAACTCTGGGCTAACTGTGTAAACCTGCATTGCTTTCGTAAGGCTGGTCGAGACATCAGCATAAAGTCTTTGCGCTTTGCGAAGATCAGATGTAGTAACCCGAAAAGACTTGAAAGGCTCTAAAAGCGCCTGAGAGTGCACCAACCTCTCTCGTCCTTTCACGGGATTTAGATCAAGAAGTGCGGTACCTTCTTCAAACGCGTGCTCAGCTTCTACAATCGTGTTATGGATTCGCGAATTGGAAGCTGATGTCACTTGATACCGAATACCCAAAACGACACTTATAAAAAACAGGACAAAAATAATTGACGGGATAAATGACATCAATAATCTTCCCCTCATCATGTCTTGTATTTTTCTATACCACCGACGCAAAAGAATACGGGTATCCATGGGAACGACGTGGCGAAGCACCAGTTTGATTCTTTGACGCACCGTGTGAAGGATGCTTGATGCAGATGATTCAGTAACTACGTCTGCAATATTTGCATCATTTGCTTGAGATTGTATATCCGTCACATGATATATACACGCTGCTCCGCCTTCTGACGCCTCGCCGTGTTTGTGCAAAAGAAGTGTCAATTTCTCCGCAGCTTCCTGCGGCGTGATGTTGTTAAACACTGACGCCAGCTCCGTTTCACCCAAAATAGATACAAAACAAGAAGATGCTGCTATAACCGTGTCAAAAAGCTGCAATGTCCCTGAAATCGCATTCGGACCATCAACTAATTTGGCAAGCAACTTGTTTCTCTTTAAAAATACTTTTCCTCCGCCATGGGATACGACATACAAAACCGCGCCAACTTTTACCATCACGATAAGTGTGACGACCTCAAAAGATGTAAGGCTATCAACTATCGCTTTGGTTTCTTTGAGCGTCTCCGGCAAAGGACTTAACGCATTGGTAAGTTTTGAGAGAACGTTTATACCAATTTGTCTTGCTCCGCCATTTGGCGCGTACACCTCTACGACTGCGTATGCATGAGGACTTTGCAATACTTGCCCCCAGCGTGTGTCGCTGATTTGCCCGACGACAGAAGCGATAGTGGGCTGGAGAGTCATACCTCTTTTTATAGTATCAAAAAAAGATCTACAGAAGTAAAATCGCCGCGAAAAAAATTACTATTGAGGCAACTAAATGAATAATGGCAGCCAATCGCAAAACCGGCTCAAACGATTCTTCCAGCACAATGGTCATGAGCTGTTCTTGCCGTATGATAACGACTGCAAACAAACAATACATAGAAAGCCCAAAAACCACAAGCCATTTTACGATGATAAAGGTGACCGTCGTGACATCCATATTAGTTTTCCTTTGTAATCAATTCACTAATCGTCTCAACCACTTTTGCGGGCTTAGGCACCGTCGTAAAATCAATGTTTGGAGTATCACCCGCTGTCTGGACTACCACGTCGCCATAATCAAAAAAGGCCGCAAATATCCCGCCGGATTTAAAGCTTAGATCCTGCACTTTATCAATACGCGCTTCTGAAAATTCTTTATAAAGAAGATGAAGAAAATCTATATCGATGATACGCCTCTGCGTGACGATATAAATATTAAAAAACCATCGCAAAAAACTTGTGAGTGCCACTCCAAACGTCATGACATACCAAAACGCAACCCCAATCCCGAAATATCGTGCAGGCACCTCAAATGGCAATATCAATGTGCCAAAAAATAATGGGATTATAAGAATAGGCGCTGCAATCAAAAGTAAAACAAGAAAAACTGATGGAATCAGCACTATCGGATGCTGCCGCAAAAATAAAATCACTTCCTCATCTTTTTCTTGCGTCTCAAATTTTATCCCTTCAGGACTCACTGCAAAAGCGGTAAGAGGCGACATGATTGTATGAATCTTTTCGTCTGGAATAGTAGACACAGATAAAGAAGATTCTGCCGGTTCCAGTGGTCTGTGTGGTCGCATTATCAATTATTGTACTACTTTCGTTCTACAGTATACAAACCACCGACGATTTGAATATTAGCAGGCGCCCGCAAATTAAAAAATCCTTTAAATTCTGCTCCTTCAAACGATTGTGACCCCCCGTCGCCTGAAATAGTGATATTCGTTGTAAGACCATTTCCCCAATCTACATTAGTTACTACTGCTGAAGAGACACTCGAAAATGGTGTGACGCCCCGACTTTGTAATTCTTGCCGCACGCGTCCTTTGTCCCACGTGTCTGTGCCGCTTGGATTAGACTTATCCGACTGATACAGATGCTCGCGAGTGCCGCCATCCTTTCTCACTAATAAAATAACATTTGCGATATCTGCCACTTCTTCGCTCTTTAACCATGCGGACTTACCAAATTCATTACGATACCCTTGAGCCGCATAAAAACACGGTGATTCTTTATCATAGGCTTTCGCTAATAAATCAGAAAAACTTGTGATGTCGCCATTGGTATCACGCATGCGCTTGGTCCATGACCTTTCTCCCCCCCAAACATCAGCTGAGACAAAAGTGTACCCTCCAGACGTTGAAGCAAACCATGCTTTAATCGGATTACCTCCCTGCGCCATAATTTTTCCTCTCGTGGCACTCACGGCATCTAACCAACTTTGTGCATTTAATTCCTTTTTCACCACTTGATCTTTTTGACTCGGGTAGACATATCCTTTTGCTTTCATCTCCGCCAATGCGTAAGACCTCGCGGCGATAGCTTGCGCCTGAAGCGCCTTGCTATCCCATCCTGAAGGCATTTCATACAGATGTTTGAGATACTCCTCCACATTCATAGATTCATTACCAAACGACTGACCAAATTCATTGGTGCCGTTTATCACGACGTTTTCATTTTCTTTGCCGTTTTGAAACTCAAAATTTTGAAAATATGCTTTCAAAATATCTTCTGCCGACTGTCCCGCCTGAGCCCTGCCAAGCGCTCCATACTGGTTCATGCCAACCCGATGCGGTATACCAAAAGTAAAAAACGCAAAGGCCGGGCTAAATCCGGGATCAAGCTTACGATCATCCGTACAAAAAAGCGGTCCAGCCCCAAGACTCGTAGGAAGATTTAATCCTGAAAGTTTTTGCGCCAAAAATGATTGTTGCCTAGCTGAAAGAGCGCCGATGGCTGATGATAGTTTCGTTTGATAGGCTTCTGCCTCTCCCACTAATTTACGTATAGAGACGGCGCGTTTGTCTGTTTCTTCTTTTAAAAACGCGAGGCTTTTTTTCTCACTCTCAAGCTTTATTTTCTTTCCCTGCAATCCCTGTATAGACACGGCGATTTGCGCGATTACTTTCTTGTCTTCGTTTATCACCTTATTTTGATAGGCAAATGCACGAAGTACTGAACCAACGTTTTCGCTCGTCAAAAACGGCAGCAATGGATTATACGATACAGTCCTACGATACAGCGTGGTTATACGTCTGGTAGCTAACGTCATAAAACCTGAAAACTCTTTTTCTCCTTCTGCAATTGCCGCTGCCTTCTTTATCACATCAGCTTCGATGCTCTTTATTTTCAATTGAAAGAGCTTGATATCTGCTTCCATTTTTTTAAGAGCATCAACGTGTGGCTTTTTGGCAGCCTCCATTTGATTCCAAGCTGACTGACACTTCTGCATCATCGCTACGACGTCGCCCTCACCCATGGATGACAATCGTGATGTATCACACTCCTCTGCAGACACCTGTGGAAGAACTAATAGGCTACAAACGAACAGAATGAAAATGACAACACATTGAAAAAGTCGAACCATACTAGATATCATTGTAACAAACAAATCTTCCTTTCACGCATTTTTTTTGCTACACTTATAAACATGAAACGATTTATTCGATTCGGACTTGCTATTCTATTTTTTATTGCCTTACTACCGCTTATAAGTGGATTGTCACAACCCCTGCATGCCCAAGGATTTTCAGACGCAAAAGCAGGAAGCGGTACAATCCCTTCAACAGGCACAGGAGCTTGTAGCTTTCTGAAAGATGGAAATCAAAGTCTATGTAAGACGTGTTTTGACGGTGGAGGCGCATGGACAGCGTTTGGATGTGTTGGAAAAGGAGGCAATCCGAGCGACTTTATCTCCAATTTTTTAAAGCTTAGCATTAGCATCGGTGGAGGCATTGCATTTCTTCTTATCTTGGTTTCTGGCTTTCAGACAATGACCAGCACGGGAAATCCCGAAAAGCTCCATGCGGCCAAAGAATTATTGGGCGGTGCAATATCAGGACTACTTCTGATCATTTTTTCTATTTTTATCTTAAAAATTATTGGGGTGGATATACTGGGAATTCCGGGGTTCTCATCAGGATCAAGTGATCCGCTCATGCTCGTAAAATAATTATGAAACAACTCGCCCAATCTCTCCAAATTGGTTCATATACAGTTGAGGGGCCAAGTGGTTTTGCTTTTGCTTCTGCTGATGCAAAAATTGGCTTGATTGTGGAAAAAGCACTTCCGTATGTATTTGCCTTCGCAGGACTAGGACTTCTTCTTATGATCGTCTTTGCCGGATTTACCATGCTTACCTCAGCGGGTGATACCAAAAAACTTGAAGCAGGAAAAGGTAGGCTTACCAACGGGCTGATTGGATTTTTTATTATCTTTGCAGCCTATTGGCTTGTAGAACTTCTCCAATTTATATTCGGTTGGAAAGTCACCCTTGGTCCATAGCAATTTTTAATTTATTTACCAAACCTCCTTTGTCTTTTCCCATACTCTTCAATGACCTCATCTAATTTCTTGCTATCAAACTCCGGCATATACCACAAAGGAAAATAAAGTTCGCTGTACACTCCTTGCCACGGCAAAAAACCACTCAATCTTTGCTCGCCTCCCGTACGAATTATCATATCGGGATCAGGTATTCCCTTCGTGTCTAAATATTCTTCAAAATCTGTCTGATTTAATTTGGAATTTGGAATTTGGGATTTGGGATTTGCGTGCCATTTCTGAATGGCACGAAGTATCTCATCCCTTCCTCCATAATTTAACGCAAACACGGCAGTAATTTTTTTATTATTTTTTGTCTGTTCTTCTACAGCTATGAGCGACTCTTTTATATCCTGTGAAAATTTTGATATATCACCAATTACTTTTATACGAACTCCTTTTTCGTCAAGCCTTTTCCATTTCATTTTTAAAATATGGCGAAATATTTCCATAATTCCACGGACTTCTTTTACCTCTCGCTCCCAATTTTCTGTAGAAAATGCCCAAAATGTCATATAGGAAATACCCCTGTCCGCTGCGTGTTCCACAAGAGGAATGAGGATATCATCAGCCACTTTTTTGTGCCCGGCCAAAACGGGCAACCCGCGCTCCCTTGCCCACCGACGGTTGCCATCCATGATAATGGCGATATGATTTGGAATAACATTACTATTCATATCGACAGTATACAACACAAAATCATTGTATGAAGAATGTACTATCCGTGCTATATCAAATCATCGGCCTGTTTTCGTTTATCCTCATCTTTAATTTGTCTTGTCAAAGATAACCTTTGATATAAGAAATATTCTCTATCTCGAGGGTCTGAGACCTCCACATTTACAATATGTTTCACTAAATCTAGAATTTCATTATCGCTCGCTGACCCTGTTTTTAATTTATCATTTAAATTATTTACTTTTTTTAATAAGAATGGAAACATAAAACTACCAGCCTCCGTGTGCACTAATTCGCCACTTTTAGCGCGTCTTTTTACATAAGCAATATTTCTAGCCCTTCGTATTTCTTCCTCACTCGGCCTACCTTTATTCGTATTTTCACACATATAACTCCTTTCTAAATTTTGTTACTATAGGATTATAACTAATCTTATAGGTCTTGTCATAATTTATATAACAATTGTATTATACAAATCACTATTTGAGGCTAAATTTGACATTTATTTACTGTTGTGATATATTGACAACTATATGCAAGAATTGTTTACCAGCTTCGGTTTGACACCAAAAGAAAGTACTGCGTTTCTAGAACTTATACGTTTAGGGGCCTGTCCTGTAAGCAAATGGGCAACGCACACAAACACTAATCGGTCCTCAATGTATGTCCTGCTTGATAGACTCAAATCAAAAGGCTTGGTGACAAGCTATATCCACCACGAAATACTCTACGTGCAAGCCGTACCCATGACAGAGCTTCCCGCACTTCTTTCTGACAAACAGCAAACACTCGAAAAATCCAGAGATTTACTCATTAAAAATCTAGGGGAACTACAAAAATTAGAAAAGTCACAAGGATTGATGCCTAAAATTTCGTATTACGAAGGAATAAGCCGTGTGGAAACCATGTATGAAAACATGATGAAAGAAAAATCGTATAAAGCATATTTTCATCCAGCCAGAATCAAGGCAATGATGCCAGAATATTTTCATAAAATACCTCAAGCTCTCAAGGCAAACGGTGGCTCGGCAAAAGAACTGCTCATATCCTGCAAAGAAGCCATCGAGTATCAAAAGCTATACCAATCCAATAAACACGAGTTAGCCATTTTCCCCCAATCAGTCGAGTTCTCGTCAGACACTATCATCACAGATCAAAAAATATATCTTGTGGGATACTCAGATAAATATGTCGTGGCAACAGAAATTTGGAACGAGGAACTAGCTCAAACGCAATCGACTATCTTTGATTTACTATGGTCTTCAATAACTCAATAAATGATGGATTATACGTATCTATCATCATGTTAGCATGCTAACATGATGATACACTGTTTAAAATAGATGTTCGGATATAATCCGAGCCCCTTTACTTGGTTTATTAAGAATAATTTCTTCTACCCCAGATATACTTTTTACTGCGTCAAGAACCCTTTGTTCATTAATCCCTTCACAAATTATATGCACATTTGGTCCGGCGTCAATCGTCAAATAAACCGACAAGCCATTTTTTCTCCAACCTCTCACTGCTTCCATAATACGTTTTGTAGCATCATTCCAGTAAAAAAGCGGAGGAGTTTGTGTTTGCATGACATGATGCATATCCAAACAATCTTCTTCCATAATCTCGCCCAATCGTGAAAAGTTTTTCTCATCAAACGCCTGCTTCATATTGCGTAACCGAAGAGGAATTGCGGCAAGTCTCAAAGAAAGATATGGACTCGTGGAAATTGTTTCCATACCTGCTGTTGAAGATACCTTTTTCATCTGTGTATCGACAATAACCAATATATCCCGAAGATCCCAATACGTTGATTGATAAAGCGAGCATGCGTAGGATTCATCTGATGTTTTTCCACTCACCCACTCAACAAATCCATCCGGAATACTACGACATGCAGAGCCTGATCCCATACGCGCGACGATAGTTAACTCTTTTTCTGTAAGATTCACTCCTAACGCTGCAAATCCTGCCACAGTAAGGGCCGCAAATCCTGAAGCCGATGCTGCAGATCCAGCACCTTTAGGAAAAGTGTTTTTCGTCACCACCCGAGCAAATTCTTTACTCCCCGCTTTCTCTCTAATCCTATCTAAACCTTTCACAACTCTCGCAGTTTCTTTTTCTGAAAATTCTCCATCTAATAACGTCACGTCATCTTTTAAATACGATTGCGAAAACTCAACTGTCGTTGTCGTGTAGGCCCCTGATAAATTCATAGATATCGAATCATTCAAAGGCAACCGCAGGGCATCATCAGCTTTCCCCCAATATTTGATAAACGCAATATTTGCTGGCGCTTGTGCTGTTTTTTTCATACCTCTACCCTCACGCCTTTCGCATTTGGCTTTACATGCATAATCTGGCCACCTGCTTTTTCTATCGCACTTTCAACAAATTTTCTTGTATCATTTGTCACAAGCGCAATCATACAATCCCCGCCACCTGCGCCGGATAATTTAGCCCCCAAAGCCCCTGCGTGTTTTGCCGCTAATATAAGCGCTTCTAACTTTTCGCTACTTACCCCGAGGTCTCGCAAATATTCTTGATTAAAATCCATAAATTTTCCGACACGTTCCCAGTCTCCTTCGAGCATTTTTATCTTTGCATCTTCAGTAAGTTTTTCTATCGCGTCATAGATTCTCTCCACTCGTTCTGGTTGTGCCTTCATCTTTTCAAAAACTGAGGCCATTATCGTTACCGTATCCGCTTTTATGCCCGTATACCCAATCACCAAGGATATTTCGTTTATTGTTAATGGCTCTATAACTTTTCCGCCTGTCACAAAATACAGAGTCCCACCATAAATAGCTGCTGCCACATCAAACCCCGATCCTTTACCTTGAATATCTAAAACTGTTTTATACGAAAGATCAAATAGTTTTTTATTATCCAATTTTTTTCCTGATAATTCCGATAATGCCTTCAACACACAAACAGTAGAAGCAGAAGACGATCCGAATCCAAACTGCGATGAAAAATCTGATGCCGTGGTCACCTTAACCCCGTACGTCAATGGGTATTTCTCAATAAAATTTTTAACTGCAAATTCAACGAATTTTGCACCACTAGGAATCTCGCCCGTTCCCAAACAGTCCATCGGCTTTTGGTATCCCGCAATGTCTACTTCCGGAGCATCAAGGCAGAACATGTTGTCATCGGTAATTTCTACCGTTGCCTTCAACCGCTGATCAACAGCCGTTACCAAACACGGTCGATCATATACAACAGCGTGCTCGCCAAAAAGCATAAGCTTGCCGGGAGCAGATACCTTTATTTTTTTCATAGAGGAAACTTACGACTTTGTCTGTTTATCTGAAACCCCTGTTACAACACAAAGCGCATTTAATATTGTCCGCTCGTGCACTATTCTCCAGCGATTAGCCACAGACGGAACAAGCTTTCTCAATACACGATGCCCCTTAAATGCGCTTTGTTCGGCTCGACGAGTTAGCCATTCCTGAGTCAATTCCATTCCTTTTTTCTTCAATCGATCAGCAAACCAATTATTCTCTTGGGCATATCTTTGCAAATCTGTAAGAACTTCTTCCGTAGGTCTATCAACTAGAAAAGTCATATTGGTATTACTCCTTTCAATAACTATTTTTCTAATCTCACTCCTTCTTCCCCGAGTCTAACCTCTTGTATAGTAAATCCATATGATTTACAAATCTCCTCTACTTGATCAGGATTATTGTAATAACAAAGCAAAAATCCGACGCCCTCCGCTTTTCCACCACCGCCTAAAATTTTTGCCGCTCCTCCGATATCTTCAATCTTTCGTATCAATGGAATTACCTTATCACTCACCACACCCATACCCTCGAGCGTCCGTTCGCCAACTCGCATGGCATCCAATAATTCACGCTCATTCCCTTCTTTGAGTGCCACCGTCACTCTCTTAACCTGCTGCTCATTGAGATCCAAATGCTTTTTCATCTCTTCGGGATTTCTTTGCATACTTTCTTTAACGAGCGCAACCATTTCGCCTGTGGTTTCTTTGGGTCGACCCGTATTAATAAGAAAAAAATGATTGAGTGACTCATGTGGCTTAAATGGAAGTTGCCAGATGCTTTTCAAAAACTCCAATTCCTTCCGAAACCACACAAATCCTCCAACGGTCTCAGTTGTATTATCACCACCTGAAGGATTTCCATGTTGTTTTTTTTCTATTTCGTATGCTAATTCATTTATCCGCATCGGATTCCAAAGTTTTTTAAAAAAATACATCATCGCACCTGACAATCCTACAGCTACTGCCGCGGACGAACCAAGATGGAATCCTGCAGGGATTTGTGAATCAATGGTAATTCTAATAGGTACTTGATCAATTATTTTAAACTGATCGAGAAGATAATCTGCAGCGAAACGCGCGTGTTCTGTGGGCTCAGTAGACACAATGACTATTTTTTCTGCTGTTGAAAATTTTTTGAGTTGTTCTTCAATAGTTACCGACAATCGAAGATTTATTGCCGCAAGAAGCGCAGGCTTACCATACACAACCGCATGCTCTCCCATAAGGTGTACTTTTCCTGGAACTGTTACAACAACTTTTTTCATATGGGTTTCACCTTAATTCCATATGATATCACACCATCGCTGTCTGGATGCGTTATACGGCGAATAACAGTCCGTACGTTCATGTCTTTATACACATCAATCTGACCATCTTTATACGAATCCACCAGCTGCGCTTCTATAGATTGGCCAGACTTTAGCCGAACCAAAACATCTGCGTACGGTGCTTGATCAGAAAATCCTGCAGGTGGTACGCGAACAATGGTCCATGTTTCCACTGTGCCCAAAAGCCCCACCAGACTTGTGGTCGACTTTTGATTTCTCCATAATTTCACTGGTGATTGCATAATATGTGTACAACGGCGGTTGCACCGCTTCCTCCTACATTTTGTGCTAACCCAATTTTTGCATTTTTCACTTGACGCGCACCAGCCATGCCACGCAATTGCTCAACCAGCTCTACAATTTGTTTGACACCCGTCGCACCTACCGGATGACCACAACCCTTGAGCCCTCCTGACGGATTGACCACTAAATGTTTTGATGTCCCAAGCCTCGTTTCTCCTCTTTCAATTGCCGCGGCTGCCTTTCCTTTGACAAAAAATCCTAAATCTTCCATTGCCAATATTTCTGCAATCGTAAAGCAATCATGCACTTCTGCTACATCGATATCAGACGGTTTGACTTTCGCAAGCGTGTACGCTCGATCAGCGGCATCCTTTGTCGCCTGCAAACACGAAAGGCTCTTTCTTCGTGAAAGACCCAGAGAATCTGTACCGACAGTTGAAGCGAGTATATAAACTGTGCGTTTTTTCTCTAGCGAAGCTAGATCCCGCTTCGCGGGAAATTTAGTCGTGAGAATCACGGCAGCCGCTCCATCAGATATTGGTGAACAATCCAAAAGTCGCAACGGATCTGCAATACACGTACTTTTGAGTACCTGTTCTACTGTAATCGTGTTGTGAAACTGTGCGTTGGGATTTAAGGATGCATGATAGTGATTTTTTACCGCTACGTAAGCCAACTGCTCTAACGTCGTACCGTACTTTTCCATGTGCATGCGGGAAAGCATGGCATATAATCCGGGAAATGTAAGTCCGGCTAAACGTTCTTCGTCTGATCCTGCCCCCATAAGTGCGGTAGCCACATCTTCAGGCTTGTGATCCGTCATCTTCTCGACTCCTAAAACTAATACCGTCTCATACTGGCCAGACAATAATGCGTTAACCGCTGCATGCATCGCAAGTCCTCCTGATGCACACGCGCCTTCAATTTTAAACGCCGGCACTAACATATGAAGTTCATCCGCAAAAAAAGCGCCTAAGTGTTCTTGACCGCCAAGAATTCCCGACAACATATTCCCGACAAACAGTCCCTGAATTTGCGATTGGGAAATCTTCGCGTCGTAGACAGCCCTTGAAACGGCATCTTGTGCTAATGTTCGCGGCGATACGCCCCACAGTTCTCCAAATTGTGTCGTAGCAACACCGATGACTGATACAACTGGTTTCATATTTTATGAGTTTTTTGTAAATACGTCAGATAGTCAATCGGCATACGACGATTGATATGATCAATCACCCGATCATGTGATGCTTGTCGTTTTTTTTGCAAAAAAGGAAGTACTTTTGTCGCGCGAAAAATAAATCCGTCGCTTCCGGCTCCCGATCCGTACGACACCACAAATATTTTCTCGTTTGGCTTTGCGATATCCAATACTGCTGCTAATCCCAACAATGCTGTAGCGCTATACGAGTTGCCGATAGACTCAACAATAAGCGAAGGAGCAAGCTGACTGTCGGTAAAACCTAAACGCTTGGCAGCATCCCGAGGAAATTTTCCGTTGGGCATATGAAACACGCAATAATGAAAATCTTTGGGCTTTAACTTTGACATATCCAATAATTGTCTTGCTGCTCCTAAAACGTGTGTAAAATATGCAGGTTCTCCGGTAAATCGCCCAGCGTGGGATGGATAACGAATACCATCGCGTCGCCAAAAATCCGGTGTGTCAGATGAATAGGAGGTGTCTGCCAGCATTTCTGCAACAAGATTTTCTTGGCCTAAAAGAAACGCCGCTCCACCCGCAGCTGATGCATATTCCAAGACGTCATGCGGTTTACTCTGTGCTGTATCAGCGCCAATTGCTAAACCCGTTCGTGCATGACCTGAAGCCACAAGACCTGCTATAGCTTGCATGGCGGCAGTGCCGGCTTTACACGCAAACTGCATATCAGACGCTAAATATTGATGGTTAAATCCTACAAACTCACCGACAATTGTGGCTGTGGGATTAACCGCATACGGATGACTCTCGCTTCCCACCAATAAAACATCGGTATCCTCAGGTCTCAAAGAAGTATTACGATACAAAGAAAGCGCTGACTCAATGGCGATAGTAACCGCATCTTCATCGTACGATGGCACGGCTTTTTCTATCACCCCAAGCGCCTTTTCTATCTCTTTTGCTTCTTTATGCCACGCGTTTGCAATCTCGGATACTGCCAAGCGATACAGTGGGATATACGTACCGTATGAAATGATGCCTATCATAAAAAAATAATCTACAAATATACAAATAACCAAATCTACAAATTAATACGTTTGCAAATAAATGTGCTAATGATTTTAATCATTTACTACATTTAATGATTTATTTATCATTTGTAGATTTGTCATTTGCCATTTGCCATTTGTGCGCCCCTTGCCAATGTTTGATGTGCCCTCACAAGAGTCCCAACGCTTAATGATGCAAGCAGTGAAATTTCTCCTGCTAAAACAGCGCCACCGATTATTTCAGCAAGTTGTTTACTATTTGTAGCTCCAATGATTGATAACGCTTCTTTCTGTGTCGCAAGGCCTGTCCCTCCGCCTACTGTGCCCACCATAAGATCAGGAAGATAGACGCTCACGTATAAATCTTTTCCATTCACTACTTCAGCGGTTGTCACGCCTAAACTTGCCTCGCCCACATGCCCAAGATCCTGTCCCGTCGCCAGAAAAATGGCGGCAATTATATTTGCAAACTGTGCATTAAACGCCATCGATCCTGCCATGGCACTTCCAATCATGCACTTTGAAAGCCACACGTCATAAAATTTTTGCGCAGTAGTTTTTAAAACTTCTTTGAGGATCTTTGACGGAAGTGTCACCTCCGCCCACACTTTCATGCCTCGTCCTTCAATAACATTGAGCCACGAAGGTTTTTTGTCGACATCGTAGTTGCCAGCCAGAGAAATACAACAAACAGATGTATGGGTTTCAATATATTCGACCAATTTTTGTGTCGCAATTGTTACCATGTTCATACCCATGGCGTCTTCTGTGTCAAACACAAATCGTACATATCTATACCGACCGACTCCCCGATCCATATATTTTGTAAGTGTTAAGTGGTTTGAGGTTGTCTTTGTAATTTTTTGTAAATTCGCAAAATGTTCTTCCAAAAATTTATTAAATACATCGCTTTCGTGCAAATTCTTGACCTTAAAAACTGGGCCGCGCGTAGCACCTACTCTGTAACTGTCTACATCTGCTCCTCCAGACTCCATTATCGCCTTGCACCCGCGACTCACTGACGCCACCAACGCACCTTCAGTCGTTGCGAGAGGAAGATAAACTTTTGACAGTTGACCATTAACACTTAACATAGAAAGTGGTCCCGCTATCCCCATTGGCACCTGAGCGACACCAATCATGTTTTCACAATTTCTTTTACTCGCCACATTCTCATCGATGCTAAACGTCCCAATGTTGGTTAACGATACACGAGTCTCTTTCTCTACTTCTTCGCGACGAGACTTCACTGATAGTGCTGATCGCAATTTCATAAAAATGGTACTTTAAACACGCCGAGCGCATACATCGCATACGTCCATAAAAGTATTACAGGCAGTGTTGCCAATGCCACAATGAGTATTTTTCTAAAATCAATCTTTAACCCAAACCGAAGCGTCAAATAGGAAAGAGTCAATTTCCACCAAAAAATCATTGCTGATACGACAAGATAAACAATACTTAGCAAAACGCCGGTAATCTGCGTCGTTCTTGGAGGAGGGATTGCTACATACAAAAGTGAGGTAAACAAAAACCAGACAACCGTCGGAATGAGCGTGTACGCCCACAGAAGACTTATGCGTCCGACACTTGTCTGTCGCCCCAATAATCGCCCAATCAAAACCAGCACTGAAACGATGAACCCAAACCCACTCAGAGCCGAAACGAATAAAACGAACGCGTACCGAGAAAGAAGGAGCGGATGAAATGAAGCTATTTTTACCACGCTTGAAAGAGAAAAAAACAAACCAACCAAAAGACCGATATATACCATTTCTGCCGTGCGACCGCGTTTTTCGATATCCCTATAGGTCTCGTAGGGAGAAATAATAATTCCCACAAAATGACGAAAAAACGAAAGGCCTGATCGTAATAGCTCAACTAGCATATATACTAGTCGTAAATGCGGGCTAAAACCCGCGCTGAAGAAGTGATACTATCCAAACAATCGTTGAACCCAAAAGTAAGTACACAGAACCAACCACAAGCGCGCTCACGGCAAAAAAAGCAAGCCACGGCATAGTTTTTATGCGTCCTGTCACCATTTTATAGACATTGGTAAGCCTGCCAAACTGCTGGGGAGGCAATTCAGTCACCTCTTCCCAACGTCGAAGAAAATTTTCGTATGACACATTATTCATAGTGATACAAACGATTCCACAAATGCGCGCCTTGCCCGAAACAATCGCGACTCAGCACTTTTAAGCGTTATTGATAAGTGTTTAGCAATACCTAAGACTGAAACGCCATCTAAATACTTTAATAAAAGCACGGTCCTGTGAACAGGGAGCAACATTGCTAAAACACGGCGTATTTTCTCCTGCACCAAGGTCACGTCTAATTGTGCCTGCGGATCAAGAAGGGGCGAAATCAACGACTCAAGCTGCGGCATCTGAGAAAAAACAATGTGCTTAATTTTTTTCTTGCGATAATAATCGATAACTTTATGATGCGCTATAGAATAAAGATACGTTTGTATGCTGCTATTTCCCCGAAAATCACGAGCCGCTTCAAGAAACGCAAAAAGAATATCCTGCACTAAGTCTTCTGCGTCTTCGTATATGCCCACCTTTGCATGCACGTACTTTTTAATCTTAGGCGAGTACGTCTTGTAAAATATACCAGCGCTGCGGCGGTCCTTTAAAAGAAGCTGAGAAACGAGAGTAATGTCGTCCATAGGAATTGTTCCTGAATACCTTCATAGGGATGAAGGATTACAATCCTTGTGTCGCGATCACTAAGCGACCATAGGGTTTTGTGAGTATACAAGATATTGAGATTTTGTGCGAATTTTCGTACACTTAAAGAATGAATATGGTCTATGCTGTCGAACTCTCTGAACTTTCCCCTTCAACCATAACCACATTTGGAAAATTTACTGAAGTAATTGTTCAAAACATGTTTGTTATAGCCGGCATAGTCGCCTTATTTATCATGGTGCTTTCGGGATTTACGATCGTATTATCATCCGGAAATCCCAAACAGGCAGAAAAAGGAAAAGCAGCGCTCACGGGTGCTGTCGTTGGGCTTCTTCTCATCTTTGCGTCGTTTTGGATTGTTCAATTAATCGAATTTATAACTGGTATCCAGATACTAAGCCCTGTGATACCATCATAACTATATGATTCTTATAGAACGCATACTCGCCGAAAGTGACATCGTGGGCTCTGTCGCAAGCCCTCTTCAGGGCAGTTACGCAAGCGTCTTTGGCGGATTTGGCGTTCTGGTCACCAGTATTTTGCGTCTCATATTTGTGGCAGGCGGCGTCTTTGCCCTGTTTAACTTTATTATCGCCGGATTTCAATATATGAATGCAGGGGGTGACACTAAAGCATTAAATTCTGCGTGGAACAAGATTTGGAATTCACTTTTGGGTCTTATCATTATCGTCGGGTCATTTGCACTTGCAGCGGTCATCGGCAAACTGCTTTTTGGCAGCGCAACGTTTATCCTAAATCCGACAATTGTCGGGCCATAAAACCATGAAAACAATATTTGCACAAGAATTAGGACGCATTGGCGAGGGCGGCGGGCTGGGGCCATTTGCCAATGTGGTAGATGGGACTGAAGGCCTGACAAACATATCCCGTCTTATATCCTCCATCATTGGATTTATGACCATCTGTGCGTTTATATGGTTTATATTTCAATTTTTAATCGGCGGATTTAATTGGATTACTTCAGGCGGCGACAAGGCAAAGCTTCAGTCCGCGCGCGATCGCATCACTCATTCAATTATCGGGCTAATCATTGTAGTCATAAGCGTCGCGATACTTTCTCTTGTGGGCCAATTCTTTGGTATTGATTTCACACTTTCAAATCCCGGAGGTATTATGAATTCTCTTTCCCAATAACATTATGACCACGCGCCTACTTGCACAAATTACTAATCCGGTTCTGCCGGGAAAACTAGGACAAGGAGGGTTGGAGTCTGGCTCATCTGCAATCGGCGATGTATTGGGCGCGATAATCGGCGCACTTATGATGTTTAGCTTTATAGCCGCCTTTCTTTATCTTCTTCTTGGCGGATTTGATTGGATTACATCAGGAGGCGACAAAACAAAACTTGCCTCCGCACGAGACAAAATCACGAATGCCCTCGTCGGCCTTGTCATCGTCGCGACTGTTTGGGCCATAACAGTACTTGTGGGACAATTTGTCGGTATTGATTTTCCAAACGTCCCTCTACCAACAGTATGAAGCTTTTCGTAATTGGTAGACACTTATGGTCATTGACAAAGCCTGATTTCTTGCGCAAGAATAGAAAGTAGGATATAATTTATAAGATATGGAAAAAATATTTGCTCAAGCGAAACTCGAAATCAAACAGCCGACGGACATAGTCAAAATTACTGACATCGGTCAACTTATCTCCGCCCTTGTTGGTACCACACTTATCATTGCCTCACTTTTGGCATTTCTCTATCTTCTTATGGGCGGCATCAAATGGATTACATCAGGTGGCGATAAAGCAGGAATGGAAGAAGCCAGAAATAAAATTACACACGCGATTGTAGGCCTTATCATCGTAGGAGCGGCATGGGCCATCATGAATCTGGTACAAAACTTCTTAGGCGTCCAGATTATCGGCGGAAGCTTGAACTTCCCCAAGCCCTACTAACACAAACGCTTCTTGAGTATTAGAATTACTTCTCTCATAATACATATATGGCTGAATGGAGTAATTGTTTTGCTGAAGGCGTACCGAATTCTGAGGGCGTGGCGACACTTCAATGTTTAGGCCCACTTTTTGAAAATGTGGTAAATGCTGTAACGGCATTTGGAGGCATTGCGCTTTTTCTTATGCTTCTTATAGGCGGATTTAACTTCCTTTTCTCGGCAGGCGACCCCAAAAAGCTTGAGCAAGCGCGGGGCACCATAAGCCAAGCGGTGGTTGGGCTTCTTATAATGTCTGCGGCGTATCTTATTATAAATCTTATTGGTAAATTTACAGGAGTCGAGAGTATCACCACGTTTTCTGTCCCTGAATTTCAATAAAAAGCGTTACGGTCATTGCGCCTTACAAATGGTTTTGAGATAATAATTTCACAATGCAAAAAACAATACAATATCTTGTCACAGCGCTCTTTTTAGCATTTCTTGCCGTAAGTCATCCGCTCACTTCTATACGCGCGGAAATCCAAGGCGGTGTCAACGCCACTCCCGAGGTGTGCTCATGGATAGGTCAATCCATGTCGTGCTTTACGCAAGTTCTTAAAAAATCAAATGAAGGGGTACTGAATAAAGAAGGATCAGAATTTGCGACAACCAATAATAGTATAAACGCGCTCTCTATCATGATCGGCGGCGCGTGGGACACGAGCGACCCAAGCGGCTCAGTCTTGCCCCTCAATTTTCAACATGGTGCATTAAGCGGCCTAGGAGGCTCAATTATCGCCATGTATGCTAATCCACCAGCTTCAACGAGGGAGTATGCAATTGATTTAGGAAAAACGCTTGGCTTTCTCCCAAAATATGCTGTCGCTCAAGGGATAGGCTTTTCTGGATTATCTCCACTATTGCCCATCTGGAAAGTTTCTAGAGACATTTCTTATGGAATACTTGCTGTTATTCTCATTGTCGTTGGATTAATGGTGATGTTTCGCAAAAAAATTGATCCTAAAACTGTGGTCACTGTCCAAAACTCCATCCCCCGCATCGTAGTAGCGCTTCTTCTTGTAACTTTTTCTTACGCAATCGTTGGTATTCTTATTGACGGGATGTATTTATTAATAGCACTCATTGTTTCAATGATAAGCTCTGCAACAGGTGAAACGATTGGACAAGCAATGAGCCTTGCAAATGTACCAAAAACGGCAGCCACTGCGACATTTGGTAACGCTGTTGGAACAGCCGTTGGCAATTTGACAAACACAATCCTCAATAAAACAGGAACAGATCTGACATATACCACAAAAGAAGCGACTGATTGGATTTTCAATGGTGGCCTTTGGGGCATGACTAAATTCTTTTTTGGAAGCGGATTGAATGCTTGGGATGATATTGGCGCCGGTGTTAGTCCGGGAGTAAAAGTTGCAAGCTACGCACTCACAGGGATTCTTGGTTGGTTAATCGGTGGAGGCAAGGGGCTTGTCGCTGGGCTTACTATTTTTAGCGGCCCGGGTCTTTTGGTATTAATAATTCTTCTTGTTTTACTTTTTGGTTTCATTCGCATCGTATTTATGCTTATTGATGCATATATAAACATCATTATTGCGCTTTTGACCGCGCCATTTCAATTAGTGCTTGAAGCAATTCCTGGATCAACCTCTTTTAGCTCGTGGCTTCGACACCTTCTGTCCAAAATTATCGTCTTTCCTATTACTGTAATGCTTCTTTTAGTGTCAGCAGTACTTACCTATCAACCAAATGCCACCTCTATATGGGCTCCCCCACTTCTTTCTGGGGGCGGTGGCGCGTATGGCATGGCTGGAATTATTGGATTAGGAATGATATTGATTATCCCAACCTTTGTAGCTGGTATTCAAAAATCTATGAAGGCTGAGCCCGCAATTCCTGGAGGAATTGGTACTATGTTTGGTCCGCTTGGACAAGGCATAGGATCGTTTATGAATATCGCGTATCAAGGAAGCATGATCAAAAGCATGCTTCCAGGAAAACACGGACCATCTCCTTCACAAGTCGTTCGAAAAGGATCACAACAAGGATTTGGGGCACTCACCGGTGAAGGACAAGGTGAGGAACACTCGTAAAAATTAATGCCCGCCTCCATCTTTTTTACCTTCTTCTGTCACTGCTTGCATGGCTGCGGTAGCAATGGTAATCGCAAAAAGCACAAACCAATATTTGCGCACCAGCGCCCACGTCCGAGACCCTAGGCGCGTCTTAAACTCGTTTCGCAGATCATGTCCATACTCATGATGATTGATAAATAGACCCATTTGTTCCATGCCGGAAATAATTTCTTCCATTTTCGCCTCATCGTAGGCGTTGGCATGAGCGCCTGTATAGCGCACTGCGTATGATATATATTCACCAAATGAATGCGGCCAGTGCGCCACTTTCTTATCCATCAATTTATCCCAACGATCTTTCCCTGCCGCACGTTTAAAAGGTGTTAAAAACCATGTATCTTTCAACCATCGCAAATCCCACTCAGCTATTCCTTTAATAGCCTTCGTTCCCAAATCAAATGGAATCCATT
>CAYHQC010000004.1:0-19681 GCA_964358845.1 uncultured Gammaproteobacteria bacterium
TAATTCTTGCCATCAATCCACAACATCAAGATTTATTTGGCACTATTGAGACGACTATGAAGGCCAAGTATGAGTTGGTAGAAAATTTATCCGGCAAAAATATAGCTATTTTAAATTATGACGATACTCGTGTGCGCACACTATCAGAATGGGCCATGCGTGACGGTAAAAAGGTATGGCCCATATGTAAAAAAGATAAAGGAAAAATAGCAGAAGATCGTGAAACATTTGAAATTTCAAATATTACTGCAACGAAATCACGACTTTCTTTTAAGATTTACCACAATGATGAGCGCTTTGATGTACGTACATCCGTAGTTGGTGAACATCAAGCAATAAATATATCCTGTGCTATAGCGGCTTCGGTAGCCGCGGGTGTGTCTATAGATGATGCAGCGCGCGCTGTCAAGCATATTCAACCCGTTTCTCAGGTATTGGAAGAAAAGCCAGGAACACACGGTAGTGTGTTTATAGATGATACATTTAATAATAATCCTGATGCGGCAAAAGCAGCTATTGCAGTACTTGCCATGTACGAAAAAAGAAAGATATTGGTATTTGCGCCGATGATTGAATTGGGGACATACGCGCAAAGTAGTCATTATGACGTTGGCCAAACAGCCGCGAAAGTGTGTGATGAAGTAATTCTTGTGGGAGAAGACTGGGCGGAAGACTTTATTAAAGGAGTCCGATCAGCTGAGACCAATTGTGTGGTACAAGTTTTATCAGTTGATAAAGCGGCGACATATCTTCGAACACATATAAAATCAAAAGACACTGTTTTATTTAAAGGAAAATCACCAGGTCTTGTTTTATCTCGTATCATATGATTAGCGCATCATTATCTCCAGACACTGAATTTGACGATGTATTTGCTGCCGCAAAGACTTTTTGTATGCCATGGCTTTGGAAGCGGGGAGAGGCCATTCTAGCTGTAGAAGAATGGTTTCGCTCGTATTTTAATGGAGAGACAGCGGTCGTATTTTCAAGCGGGAGAATGGCTGAAACGGCAATTTTACAAAGTTTTTCAATCGGGAAAGGCGACGACGTACTGGTGCAGGCATTTACCTGTGTTGCGGTGCCAAATGGTGTGTTGTGGGCAGGTGCCAAGCCAGTATTTGTCGATATCGATGCCTCAGGAAATATTGATGTAGGTGATGCTCAAAAAAAGCTCACTTTACAAACGAAAGCAATGATAATACAGCATACGTTCGGTATTGCGGCTGATATAAAAGCGATAGTTTCTTTTTGTAAATTGCATAACCTGATTCTTATCGAGGATTGCGCGCATAGCCTTGGCATCAGAGTTGGGGAGAAATTATTGGGAACGTTTGCCGATGCAGCGTTTTTTAGTTTTGGTCGGGATAAAGTGTTATCAAGCGTATGGGGAGGAGTTTCTATAATAAACAAAAAATTTACTATTGAATCCAAAAAGTTACAACAATTACAACAACAATTACCTCACGCTCAGTATGGATGGATCATCAAGCAGTTGTTACACCCTGTCATATTTGCAATCAGTTTGCCTTTTTACCGAATTGGTATTGGCAAAGCAATTATCGCATGCTTTCGCGCTATTGGCGTTATTACGTTACCCATTTATCCTATGGAATACAACGGAGAAATGCCGAAGGAATTAGTGACGCGATATCCAAATGCTTTAGCAAGACTTATTTTAAACCAGCTAGAGAAGCTTGATCGATACACACGTATGCGAAGTGAGACAACAAAGGGATATAAAACTATCATTTCAAAGAGTAATAAAATAAAAACGTTTGAGACGCCCTTTGGTGCGACGTACTTGCGATTTCCCATACTTGTTACGGATAAAAGTACTCTTATAAGAGACGCCAAAAAAGACGGAATACTACTTGGGAACTGGTATGGCCATGTGATTGATCCCAAAGGAGTTTCTTTTGAGTCGATTGGGTATAGAAAGGGAAGTTGTCCTAAAGCCGAGAAGGTTTCTCAACATATTCTTAATTTGCCTACCCGATTGACCGAGAGAGAAAGAGCGCACGTCAATTCATTTTTATCACGTCATGTATAACATACAGCAATTAGTGTTAGGTGAGCTTTCGAGTAACTGTTATATCGTTTCAAATCCTATTCGTAAAACTGCACTTATTATAGATCCTGTTGATAGTCCTGAATATATTGGTGAAAAACTCGTTTCCATGGGTCTGACTCCATTGGCCATGATTGCAACGCATGGGCATTTTGACCATGTTCTTGGTGCCTTTGGTTTAGAGGTTTTATTTTCGAACTTGCCTTTCTATATACATAAAAAGGATATGTTTCTTCTTACGCGAATGCAAAAGACCGCGCTTTACTTTAGTAAGAATCGTGCTGTCCCTCCTAGTCCGCAAAATGTATTGGATATCGCCAAATTTGATAGATCAATGCTTGGCGGTGAGCGTTTAGAGATACTTGATTTAAAAGGACATACGCCGGGAAGCATTGGCGTCTATTTGCCATTAACCAGAGCGGTGTTTGTCGGAGATCTTCTCTTTGCCGATGGTTCTGTGGGAAGAACGGATCATGAGTATAGTGATACACAGGAGTTAAAAAAAAGTATCGGGAAAATTTTACGCTTGCCAAAAAAGGTGAAGATATACTCAGGACATGGTGAAACGACACTCGTAGAAGATGTATTTGACGTTTTAGAGTATACTTATAAGACATGAAAACAATAGCAAATCTTATCATCTCCGCGTTGTCCCTGATGCTTGTTTCAAAGCTTGTGACTGGTGTGACGATTACTGGATTTTGGGGAGCAGTGCTCTCTGTCGTTGTGATGGCCATATTAAATACGCTTATAAAGCCCATTCTTTTTCTTTTGACCTTGCCTGTTACCATCGTCACGTTTGGACTTTTTACGTTTGTCTTAAACGCAATTATGTTTCTTTTGGCAAGTCAGTTTGTATCAGGATTTCATGTTGAGGGATTTGGTGCGGCATTGGTAGGCTCGATTGTTTTTTCTATCCTCACGACCTTATTCTCATCGCTTATTAAATAATTTATGACACTGAATTCCAAGGACAACGTGACTATTCGTTTGATTGATGAAAAAGGCACTTGGGAGATGTTTGTATTAACGCACGGGCCGAATGCGTTGTTTCAAAGCTGGAGCTGGTATGAAACACTTCTTTTGACAAGAACGCAGGTGAAGCCTTTTGGAGTATATGTAGGGGAGGAGTTGGTCGCTGTGTTTCTTTCTCATGTCGTTTCAGCACGACGCGGATCGTTTGTTCATTTGCGGCACGGTCCCATCCTCTCCCCACGTGCCCCAGAGTCAGTGTGGCAAGAGATTGCAGAATTTACCAAAGAGGTAGCACGAAAGAATAATTGTTGGTTTGTCAGGATGAGTCCGCAATTACCCGTTGGTGATCGTAGCGACACCATAAGAAAAAATCTTCACGGTATTCCGGCATCTCTTCATCGTATGGATGGAGAATATGTTTGGGTTTTGGATTTAAACTTTTCGCAAGATGAGCTTTTGTCAAATATGCGCAAAGCCACCCGTTATGAGATACGAAGAGCACAAAAAGAAGGAGTTGAAATAGTGGCAAGTCGTGACATCAAAACCTTGAAGGAATTTGATACGTTGTATAAAGAAACAGCAGACAGGCATGGATTTGTGCCTCACGAGGGGATTAGAGAAGAATTTACTGCATTTAGTAAGCGCAATCAAGCTATGCTTTATATGGGGAAATATAAAGGGAAGACGTATGCGTCAGCCATAATTTTATATTATGGTACGCAGGCTATTTATCATCATGGTGCATCGGTAAACGCGCCTGTTCCTATTTCAGCTGCTGTACAGTGGCAGGCTTTATGTGACGCAAAGAAACGAGGTATGACCGTGTATAATTTTTGGGGAATAGCGTCAGAAAATAATCCAAGACATCCATGGAAAGGGATAACGGTATTTAAAAAAGGATTTGGGGGACATAGTGTCGAGTATATGCACGCTTTTGATATCCCGGTTTCTCCGCTTTATGCTTTTACGCGGGTAGTTGATTTGTTAAGAAAGTATAAACGCGGTTATGATTGAGTTTTCCTACGTAAGAAGGGTATACTACAATGTATGAAGATGCAGTCAAGACACCATATATCGTTTAAACATGCGTGGGACGGGATTTTATGGGCGCTTCAGACACAGCCCAATTTTCGCATTCATCTCTTACTTGCGGCTGCAGCACTCTTTTTTTGCTGGTTTTTTCGTGTTTCTCCCTTGGAGTATCTTGTCATCCTCTTTACTATCCTTTTAGGATTATCGGCTGAAATGATAAATACGGCCATTGAGGCGATGACTGATCTTATTACGCTTGAACAGCGAAAAGATGCCAAAATTGCCAAAGACGTCTCAGCTGGCATGATGCTTATTGTTGCCATGGGAGCAATTGTAGTCGGGTGTGTCGTATTTTTACCCAGAGTGTTCGTTTTGTTTTTTAGGTAGGTACCTCATATGCAATTACTTTTAGGCGCTCTTTTATTTTCGTGGCTTGTCCATAGTATTTTGTACGTGCCGTTTATACGACTTTTGTATCAGATTCGCTTGCAGCGATTAACCCAAGTTACGCGTGATACGTTTGATAAACGTACTCCGCTTTTTGATAAGTTTCACAAACATAAGGCAGGCACTCCTGTAGGCGGAGGACTGCTTATCATTCTTTTGACCACCTGTATGGTTCCGCTGGTTTTGCTTCTTATGCATTATTTTTGGATACCGATTACCAGTGTGTACCCATTAAAAGGCGAGCTGAAGGTTTTGCTTTTTACCTTCGTGTCGTTTGGACTATTGGGGCTTCTTGATGATGTGAAGAAAACCTTTGCGTGGGTGAAGGGTGGATTTTTTGGTTTGCGGCTTCGCCATAAGTTGGTGTTGGAAATAATTCTTGCTTCCATTGTAGGATATTGGCTGGTCGCTGAGTTAAAAATAAGTATTTTTCATATACCTCTTTTTGGGGTAATTGAGATGGGATGGTGGTATATACCATTTGCCGCGTTTGTAATCATTGCTTTTGCGAATGCGTTAAATATTACCGATGGATTAGATGGTTTATCATCAGGGGTTTTGACCATATCGCTTTTTGCCTTTTGGTTTATGTCAGCGTCAATTCTCGATACAGTTCTTTCTACGTTTATCGCACTTTGGGTGGGTGGAATATTGGCATTTTTGTACTTTAATATTTTTCCGTCGCGTATATTTTTGGGCGACGTGGGGGCACTTTCTTTTGGCGCTACATTTGCAGTAGTCGGACTTATTTTAGGAAAGGTTCCGGCACTTATCGTGATAGGAGCAATTTTTATCATTGAGGTAGGATCATCACTTATCCAAATTATTTCACGGTCCGTATTTAAGAAAAAAGCATTCGTTGCGGCACCGTTTCATCTTTGGCTGCAAGCCAAAGGGTGGCCAGAGCCCAAAATCGTTATGCGGTTTTGGATACTGTCTATAATCTTTGCATTATTTGGGTTGTGGCTTGCCATGCTTGCCTAAATCCGTACTTTGGTATGAAACGATTACATACTTCTTTGCACAAAAGACATGGTGATACGGTATTATTTATTCTTATTTTCTTTCTTGTATGCATCGGACTTGTCATGGTATATGACTCATCTGTAGCGATCGCTTTAAGAGACTTTAACGATCCGTATCGGTTTTTACGAGAGCAAGGGAAGTGGGTCGTGTTGGGTCTTGTCTCCTTTGGTGTATTATCGCGGGTTTCCTATACAGTCTGGCAAAAAATTGCAGTACCGATGATGATAGCAACGTTTGTACTTCTTCTTGCAGTATTTATTCCCGGACTTGGGGTGAATGCACTGGGCGCTAACCGATGGTTAAATTTAGGGTTTGTGGTTTTGCA
Organism: uncultured Gammaproteobacteria bacterium; assembly: GCA_964358845.1. Classification (GTDB taxonomy): domain Bacteria; phylum Patescibacteriota; class Microgenomatia; order UBA10105; family UBA927; genus UBA927. The sequence continues at coordinate 5,874 of CAYHQC010000004.1, forward strand.
GCCAGCTGAAATTGCCAAGTTTACACTTTCTATGTATTTATCTGTATGGCTTACGACTCGTGAAAAAGGCCGATTGCCGGCATTTCTTCTTTTAGTAAGCGCTCTGGTAGGGCTCGTCGTTTTGGAACCGGATTTAGGTACCGGATCTATTCTATTTGGTATTGCATTGGTTCTCTATTTTCTTTCAGGAGCTGCTGTTGGTCAATTCTTATTACTCATTCCTGTCGCCGGCATTATTTTTGGTATGCTTGCCTTGACGTCTCCTTATAGATTGCAGCGGGTAATGACGTTTTTAAATCCTGAGTCAGATCCTCTCGGATCGTCATATCAGATACGGCAGGCAATTATTTCCTTGGGGTCAGGCGGAGTTTTTGGTGTTGGATTAGGGAGATCCCGACAAAAGTACGAATATCTTCCTGAAGCAAATACCGATTCCATTTTTGCTATCTTAGGTGAGGAGATGGGATTTATCGGTGCAATTACGGTCATAGGATTATATGCCGCACTTATATCACGAATATTTCGTATTGGAAAACATGCAGTACAGCAACAAGCACAGCTTTTTGTCTACGCGATTGGCAGTTGGATAGGGTTGCAGACGATGACTAACGTAGCATCTATGGTCGCGTTGTTTCCATTGACCGGTGTCCCTCTTCCCTTGATTTCGTATGGAGGATCTAATTTAGTTATTACCCTTGGGGCTTTGGGAATTGTGCATAATATAAGTAAGGATCACGTATGAAAAATCAGGATAATGTATTACGTATCGTAATTACCGGCGGACACCTAACCCCTGCCGTGGCTACCATTACTGCGTTGAAGCGATTATCGCCACATATTAATATCCATTTTATTGGCCGCAATCATGTATTTGATACCGAAGAATTTGCGTCGCACGAAAGGCAAACGGTAGAAGCGTTGGGAGTATCATTTCTTCCTCTGACGACGGGTCGTTTACTTCGCACAGGAACTTTTTTTCATATTCTTTCATCACTTATAAAGGTGCCAATCGGACTGATTGTGGCGTTTTGGTATTTGGTAAGAATTAGACCTGATGTGACGGTTTCCTTTGGCGGATACATAGCAGTCCCTGTCGTTTTGGCTTCTTGGGTGTTAAATATTCCCATCATTACCCATGAACAAACGCAAACGCTTGGGCTTGGAACAAAGATTATCGCGGCATTTTCTGATGTAGTCTGTGTGAGCGACATGCGTCAATTGCGATCATTTCCCTTTGTGCGATGCGTGTATACGGGATTGCCACTTCGCGAAATGATAGTGCATGCTGCAAAGGAAACGCGTCGTTCCAGAAAAAATATTCGTCCGCATATTCTTATTTTAGGAGGCACGACGGGATCGGTGAGTATAAATACAATCGTGTATGAGACATTACCTCAATTATTGACCTTTTCTGATATCGTTGATCAGGTTGGCCGCGCATCGTTAGAAGAAGCTTTGCGCGTACGAAACACGTTATCTTTGAAAGAAAAACGTGGGTATACCGTCGTTTCTTATATGAATGAAACGGAGTACGTACGGATGATAAAAGGTGCTGACGTCGTCGTCGGTCGATCAGGAGCCAACACGGTGGCCGAAATTGCGGCACTCGGGAAATCGGCAATTTTTATACCATTACCTTGGGCATCTTGCGATGAACAGTACAAGAATGCAGATGTGTTGAGACGCAATGGAAGCGCTTCAATCATACGTCAGAAAGATTTGACGAGCCAAAGGCTTGTTTCTGTAGTACGGGATCATATAGTCCATAAAAATAAGTATGAAGAGCACGCAAGAATATTTTCGAAAACAGTGAAGCTTGACGCTGCAGAATTGCTTTCTCTGGAAATACTTTCTCTTTTAAGGATCATACCCTTCACAATCGGAATTGTTCCGCGCATAACTCCTTCTAGACCGATTTAGCAACATTTTTCTTTCGAAAAAGTTGCAAACTCGGATAAGAAGAGTATATATGATATGTCTTATAAGAGAACTGCTTTTACCGCCATACTCCTTATTTTCATAGGATTTTTGTGTGTGATGGGAGTGTTTTTTGTGCATGCTTTATTTCGACTCGAAACTATTGAAGTGATAGGCACCGGTGCAGTATTTTCTGCAAATACAGAAAAGTTAAGTACAAATGTTTTATTTTTTCCTACAAAGACGCTTGAGGATGACTTGCGTACACAGTATCCGCTTTTTCAATCTGTTCGTGTTTTCAAAAAATTTCCACACACAGTAAGCATTGCGTATACGCTTCGTGATCCCAGCGGCTATGTCCAATCTTTGGGGCATACGTATGGCGTGGATCAAGATAGTGTCATCGTCGGAGAATATTTACCTCCATTTGTCCATCCTGTGATGATGTTTGACATAGGAATTCAGTCTATCGGTGTGAAAATTGCTGACGTACGCGTCCGTGCGGCACAAGCGTTTTTGTCGGCGCTTGATTCGTCGCTTCAGGTTTCGTTTGTGAAAGAGTATTCGCCAAATGCTTTTGAGGCAAGAATTGATTCTCTCCGGATCCTTTTGCCAGTTGAGGGGAATATGGAAGATAAAGCACATGCTTTACTTTTTCTTATAAACGGGTTTAAAATAAAAGGAGTACTGCCCTCAATTGTTGATCTTCGTTATACTAAGCCGATAATTACAAAATAAAGAAGTGTACTTTTCATTGCACGATCAACATTGTATACTACCCGAAGAGTAAGAAATATTATTACTATGGCCAGAGATAGAATTATTAGTGCAATCGATATAGGTTCGTCTAAGATTGTCACACTTATCGCTTCCATGACTGAGGAAGGGCTGGTTCGGGTAATCGGCGTTTCTACTTCCCCCTCTCACGGTCTTCGAAAAAGCCAAGTGGTAAACATTGAAGAAGCCACCGATGCAATCTCAACCTCTCTTGAATCAGCGGAGCGTATGGCGGGAACATCAGTAACCCAAGTTTTCGTAAACATTGGAGGATCACACATCGCATCATTAAATTCCCATGGTGTCGTCGCAGTTTCAGAACCAGATAAAGAAATCACCGCAAACGACGTCAAGCGTGTGATTGATGCGGCAAAAGCAGTACAGCTTCCTACGTCTCGTGACATATTGCACGTTTTGCCCCGAGGATATTCTGTAGATGGGCAGGAGGGAATAGTGGATCCTGTGGGCATGGCGGGGGTGCGCCTTGAGGTAGAGACACATTTGGTGACTGGCGGATCGACTGCCATACGAAATGTCCATAAATGTATCGAAGATTTAGGAGTTGAAGTAGCCGATGTAGCATTTGGTGGTTATGTTTCTGCGATTGCGACAATATCAGAGACTGAGAAAGAGCTCGGTGTGGTGCTTGTGGACATCGGCGGGGGGACAACGGACGTTGCGATCTTTGTAGATGGCGCACTTTCCTATTCTTCGGTCGTCCCGATTGGTGCGATAAACATTACGAAAGATTTGGCAGCTGGGCTACGTGTGTCGCTTGAAAGTGCAGAAAAGATTAAGATTCGGTTGGGTCAGGTAGCAAAAACTCCCATGCTTCTTGAGGAGGACGGGAGAGCCAAATCTACAAAAAATGAAAAAGAAGATGATTTAGATATTGCTGATTTGGATCTTTCAGAAGGCATTCGAACTATTTCAAAAAAAACATTGATAGAGGGAATTATCAAACCGAGATTAAATGAAATATTTACGATGGTGGCCTTGGAAATCAAGCGAAGCGGGTTTGGCGGCATGACCCCCTCTGGCGCCGTTTTAACCGGTGGGGGAGCACTCACCATAGGGGTTGTTGAATCTGCAAGAAGAAACTTGGCTATGTCGGTTCATATCGGCATACCGCAGAAAGTTACAGGATTAGTCGATGAAATCATGACGCCTGTGTATGCGACCGCTGTGGGACTTCTTCTTTGGGGTGATAAAGAAGAAGGGGTTGATGGTGCGACGGGGAGTCTTTTTAAAGGTATCGGCAAGTTTAGTAGCAACCTGCATATGAAGGGACTTGCTGGAAAGGTCATAAATCTGGTAAAGTCATTTCTGCCCTAATTGTTCTTCAGCCTGCCTGACGGCGGACTGCCCCTGACGAACTTCAACATTTTGTTATGTTAATCAAACCTGATACCGCACGATTTGCAAAGATAAAAGTCATCGGCATTGGCGGCGGCGGAAGCAATGCAGTCAATTCAATGATTTTTAATAATCAGATAAACGGCGTTGACTTTATTGCAGTAAACACCGACGCACAAGCGCTTCTTCTTTCTCAAGCGCAAAATAAAATTCAAATTGGAGATAACTTTACCCGTGGATTAGGTGCAGGGGGCGATCCTGACGTGGGTCGACAAGCGGCAGAAGAATCCCGCGAAAAAATAGCCGAATATCTTCGTGATAGCGATATGGTATTTCTAACCTGTGGAGAGGGTGGGGGCACGGGCACAGGAGCCACTCCTGTCTTTGCAGAAATTGCAAAGGAGCTAGGGGCACTTACCGTTGCCGTGGTCACCAAGCCATTTCATTTTGAAGGGACAAGAAGGATGGTGTCGGCAGAAGAAGGAATAGCAAATCTTAAAGACAAAGTCGATACGTTGATTGTCATCCCAAACCAGAGACTTTTAGAAGTCATTGATAAAAAAATGACGCTTATTGAAGCATTTCGCGTGACGGATTCGGTGTTAGGGCAAGGTGTACAGGGAATTTCTGATCTTATTACGATGCCGGGACTTATAAACGTAGACTTTGCAGATGTACGCGCCATTATGACCAATGCCGGATCAGCGCTTATGGGCATCGGAACGGGAGTTGGAGAAAATAGAGCATCAACAGCCGCAAGGACCGCTATCGCATCACCGCTTTTGGAGACAACGATTGAAGGAGCCAAAGGAGTACTCTTTAATATTATCGGAGGAAACGATGTCACGATGGCTGAGGTAGATGAAGCAGCCAAACTTATTTCCTCAGCAGTAGACCCGGACGCCAATATAATTTTTGGCGCGACCATTGATGAGAAACTTGTCGATCAGATAAAAATTACCGTCATCGCCACAGGGTTTGATGAGACCAAGAGAAGACTTCGTGAGATGACCAGCAAACCAACGCGTGATGTGCGATACGGCATGCCGCAACAGCGTCAGCCGGGTGGTGGTGCGATGTTTACACAAAATAATCAGTCAGGCACACCGGCAACACCGATAGTTGATCCTACAGCGCACAATGCACCGATTTTTTCGCCTAGTACTGATGATATTCCACCAGAAGAGGACGAATTTGATATTCCGGCATTCCTGCGCCAGCGGAGTTAAGGGCAATTTAGCTTCGATTTACTCATATCTGCATTTTTAGGTCTTCCAAGGGGTAGTAAAGGGGATTGGGTCGTGCTATTATCTCGGAAGTTCCTCGCAGGACTTCATATTTAACCCCAAGCTACTCCTTATCGGGAGTATGCAGATTGACAAGGAAGACTTTTACAGCTTCATAACCATTAAGGAAGGGCTCGACGCGAGTTCTGTGCGTCATTGTATGAGCAGATTGGGCATCTTTAATCAGTGGCTCGAACGCACTGAGTTTTTGTTGGATAAGGAGTGCATCGAGAAGTTTTTTACAGAGTTAAAGAATAAAGGCTTAAAGAACAATAGTCTGAACACGTACCGTTTTCTTTTCCATCATTTGGTTTCGTACTGTAAAGACAGGGAATTAGCTCACGATTTCTTTGATGGATTTAAATCGTTTAAGAAGCTAAAGCCCGATATTATTATCTTTACCTCGGAGGAAATAGAGAAAATCTTAAATACCACGCTTACTTACGGAAATTTTCGCGGTAAAGATACCAATTTTCTCGATTTTCGGTATCGCACCATGACCATGTTTCTTGCGTACACAGGGTGTCGATACTCTGAGGCTGCGGAGCTTACGGTAAAGCACGTGGACATCAGCGCGGGGAAAGCGCATTTCGTAAATACAAAAACGAATGAAAATAGAACGGTCTATTTTACTGAGCCACTGAAAAGCAGTTTACAAAAACTTGTGGAGAATCGGCAGGCAGATGATCGAGTCTTTAGAAATTCACAAGATAAACAAATTCAGGTAACCGATTATAGTCAGGACTTAAAGCGTAGAGCTAGGGTGGCTGGGATTACTAAACGCACGTTTCCTCACAACTTTCGTCACTCCTATATTACGCATATGCTAGAAGCAGGAGTGCCAATTACGGAAGTGGCGATGCTTGTCGGGCATAAAGATATACAGACAACCTTTTCGACATATATGCATTTAGCGGATAAAACTCTAGAACGAGCTGCTATGAGACATCCTTTTTTAAGGGGCTTTATAGAGCCAAAAGAAATAATACAAATGATAAAAGAATCTATGGCTGGTTATGGATTGGAAAAGGACTTAAGATTTAAATATGCACTTTTAGATAAGGGTAATGAAATTATTGTGCGTATAAAAGTCAAATAAGATAACTAATTGGGTGTTATAATTCAAAGCGTGAAAGTTCCATATAATAAAATCGCTGTGGTAACCGATCTAAAGCTTAAAGGTTATTTGCTTTCGCCGACGCATTTAGTTGGCAAAGATAAAGCTAGAGTTTTTGCATCATGGGGATTTGATTTAACAAACTGGGAGTATTTAAGATACGAATTGTTGAAGCTAGTTAGGTTAAGAAAAGTAGTAAGCACTGAAAATCTTCCAAGTTATACAAAATTCTACGTACATGGTAAGATTCGAATACCTAGGGGTGGAACCCGAAGCGTAAGGACGATTTGGGCGATAGATCAAGATAAACATAAACCACACCTAGTTTCGGCGTTTCCGTTATAATAGTATATATAAAGGAGTAAATATGTTTAATGAGTTAGATGTAATAGTATTAGCCCATGATATCCCAGCTTATAACTTAACTGCTGGAACAACTGGAGCCATCGTAAATATTGCTAGAGATGGTTTATTTGAGGTGGAGTTCGTTAATAGTAACGGTCAAACAGTTGCTCTATTAACTCTTAATGAGAATGATGTAAGACCTATTCAGGCTAGTACAAAATTTCAGCATTTTAGTGTGATATTTTCACCTAAGTCTGATACTGATAGTTTTGATCAATATTGGGGACAAGAAATAAAAGTTTTTAAACCTAAAAGACGCAATGATTTAACTAACTATTACTATGCATAAAATGAAGCATATTTGGACAGTATTATGTCAAAACAGCGTTATTGATTCAGAGACAAATAATCTGAGTATTAATAACGTGCTTGAGCAACTGGAAATAACTACAGATGAAAAATCTGTTAAGTCTGATGGTTCTATTAACGTTCCAATAAATTATGAAATAATAAGCATGTGGTATAAGGAAGACTCAAAGAGCGCAGTTAAAGCCGAAATATTAGTAGAAATTGTCGATTCTAACAGTAAAGTTCTTAAATCATTTACTCAAAAAGGTGAGATGCCAGTCGCAATGAATCGGCTTAGGACAAGAATGAGAGTTCAGGGTATAGAATTGACTGTTTCAGGGATATATTCATTTGTAACAAAAATTAAAATAGAGGGTGAACGAGATTTTCAAAAGGTTGCGGAAGTCCCCCTCGAAGTGCATCTTAAATCAATTAAGAAAGTCGCTTCCAAGAATTGAGTAGTCTATAACGGTTATTGTATTTTGATACCTTTATAGTTAGCGTGTATAATCGCGCTAATTATGAAATTAGGCGATATTCTTATATTAGAATCAGATATTCCTTCGTACGTGATTACTTCCAAGCCGAGTAGGGTAACCCTTTCATTTTTAAGCTCGTTATTAAATGATTCTGGCTTTCGTGAGGAATTTGAAGAGATTCGCGAGGAATATGGCCTTAGAAAGCCATATAGCCTAGAGGCGTTTACCATCCAGCCAAAAGATGTTTATAGCCTTTACGATTTCATGCAGGAATCATTTGATGGAATCATGTTTAGATATAGCCTTCCAAATGGATATAGGTTTAAGTTGTTTCTGTTAGTCGTATTTCAGGCTTTTATAGATATTCCTGAGGATGATGAGCCTGAGCTTGTGTATTTGCCAGATCCATCTGATATTGCACAATACACAACGGATTTAGAGAAAGAGAAAGAAAGAATGAGTGCCATAGTGTTTGAGAGTGGGTGCACAAAGAAAGAGTTGTTAAATGGATCGATAAAAATTGGGATTACATAAAGAAAGAAATGGAAGATAAGTTGCCTGTAAGGCCAAAGTTAGGAAAGGTATACAAGAATATTTTTATTGCGCAAGAAGCGTATGAGCTACACGCTTCGGGAAAGTCATATAAGCAGATTAGCGATATTTTGATGGATAAATATCCTACGAATACACAGGTATGCGATCCTACTTGGTTAAAGACTGTCACTTTTCGTCACAAAGCTAAAAACGACAAATTCACTCGTAAATTTCCTCCACTTGAGAGCTTCCTAGATTAAGTAACACATTTAGTATCTAAATGTGATTTTTCATCATATATTTTGTGCACTATTATCAGCGCATGATAGATACGGTTTGTTTTAGTGCTCAATTAACTCAAAAACAATTTCACTTACTGCGAAAGCAATCCATAGAACACATTGGGCGTAATAATGTATCCAAGACTACGGAATACAGAATTGTAAAAGGTGAGATTAACACGGGGAGCTATGATTCTCATATAATAATTCGGTGTCATGAGGATGACTATAAAGCACAGTTCCAAGTCTCGTTGCCTAAGCAGCACTACGGGCACAATATATATCTTCTTCCGTGTTCACTTGTCGAGCAGGTGCTCTTTGGATTACAGGATAAGCTTCGGGAGTTTGTAGGAGACTTTCCGCCGTACAAGGAATGGGTTATTGAGCGCCTCGACCTTTGTTACGCGTGGCGTTTTCAGGACCAAGCCACGGCATTGGGCGTGTTGCGTGTTCTTACGTGTTTTGATTTTCCTCGCAAAAAGAAGTTTGTGTACCCTGATGAATCTATTCATTGGGCTGGAAGATCATACGCAGTCAAATTTTATCTTAAAGCACTTGAATTTTTAAAACATGACCATAGGCAAATATTTAAAACAGATAAAGATTTAGCGAATGTATGGTCAAATCTAAGCATGGGCGTACTTCGATTCGAGCTTTCGTTTAGAAAGCGCATGCTACCAGAGCTTTTTTATGGAAAAGAGAGGCTTACATATAAAGATGTGCTTGATGAGGAGCATATATTTGAAATTCTGAATAAATATAAAAACAAACTTCTTTGTAATCTAGATCCGAGATTAACAAGCGATAGAGATGTAATAGAAATATTAAAGCAGGCCTATAAACATAAAAAAGCACTTCGTTTGTATACTTTTTATAAACAATTTTTTTCTTCCTTAGCTCACGAAAAGCAATTTCTTAAAGAAAACTATCACCAGACTACTATTTGGCGAAACAAAAGAGACTTATCTATTGCAGGAGTAGGTATTCGTACAGATATTCCATCTTTAGATTTTTCGTTAGATATACCAAGTACATTAACAGCTGATTTGCTACCGCTCGCGACAGCGAGGGGTAGCGCTTAGGCGAGTACAGTAACACAGCCTAAGCAATGCATAGATGCAATTATTTCAGTATTGGTCTTGCGAGGAACAGTATTGGAGTAGTTTGGGGTTTGAGAGTGGGGATTAGGAAACTAGTCCCCATGAATGAAATTCTGAGTGGATACTATGCAACGCATTAGTCTGATTATATTTCTGATGAATTAGTCTGTAATTATTCCCGTTGATAATCCCGTTGCTATATCTAAAAAATTACGTAACTCTTTATTATTGGTTTGAGAAATATTATATGTTTGTTCGGTGAATCGATCGTCTAAATCTAGTAGAACAACGTCAACTTCACCTGTTTTGATGTTTTTTCTTATATGGTAATTTTGAAAACCTATATGTCGATTCCTCCTAATAGCATTTTCCTTTATTTGTTCTGATAAAGATTTAATCCGTGTTAAATCATCTGGTGTAAGCTGCATTTCTTTTAAATCTTTTATTTCTTTTTTAGTTGGATTGTCATTAAACCCCCATATTTTATATTTTCCTCCATACGTCATATCGGTCATAAGCAGAGCTGGTTCGTAGTGCTTGGTTAGAAAAAATCTGGTTGTATGAGGGACTGGAAAGCCTTGTTTTCTTGCTTTGTTATATATTTTAACCTCATTCATTACATCCTCTTCATCCATATATTCATATTCTTTTGATGCCATCTTTAGGTCTTTAATTCTGCTCCTTTTTTAAATCGAGCCGTAAAGAAATATTTATTAGCTTGAGACTCTTCTTCATTTCCTCCGACACCCATTAGAGTTTTTTCAATAATTTCAGCAGGTATAGCAGTTCTTTTTTTCAACCAAGGCTTTTTTATGAATTCAGTAGTGACATTTTCAGACATATTTATTCTTTAGTCTAATTATACTATTGAACGCGTTCTGAGAGAAGATTGATTATATCATTTTTCTCTGTTATATTTTATTGAAGACTCTAGTAATGTATTGATTTGGGAGATTGAGCTGTCCTATAAATCCCCGCCTTCCTAAGGCAAAGAAGTTAAATCATTTTATATGACAATAGCAGTGAAACCAAAAGCTTCTTTTTTACTCATACGTGTTGTTGGTAATAATGAACAACCCGGTGAATATGTTCAATGGAATCACTTTCGAAGTCCAATGGTATTATTACCCGGGAAATACGAGGTGGCAACAGAGCAATCATTTTTTGGTAGTGCTGTAGCAGAAAGGGGATCAATACGATCGATTAGAAGTTTCGCACCAGGAAAAGGATCGCTTGTTGAAAGGAAGCGATATAGAACGGGCGCTAGAGGAGAAATAGATATTGGAGTTGAATTTGAAGCGAGCTGAATAGTATTATGAATCTCCGAATTCTTGAGACAGAGGAGCTAGCGCTTTGCTATACATATTCCGTATTGGTGTTGTTATGGATAACTTTGTGATATAACGTAAGTACAAATGATAGCTTCAATAGATCGGGTGCGAATGTAGTCCACCCGACCGGTGACATATTGAAGTGATCTATTATTTGTTCGAATTTGCCAAAGGAAGTTTTGGCCTTGCCCAAGCGAGCAAGTCTTCTGCATTCCGAGACCCTACAATCAACTCATAACAATCATTTTTTAGAGTTACCTCGGTGCCACGAATTATTTTTTCATCTCCACGTCTGCCAATCGTTTCTATATGACTACCGAATCTTTTTCGTAAGGATTCAAGTAATGAAAAATTTACCGAATTAATCTTGAGATCAGGTTTTATCCATGAACTGAATCCTTGGCGATCCATATGTTCATGTGGTACGACACGCCCGCGACAGTCGATAACACCTCCGACAAAATTCGAATCGGTAATCAACCGCTCATAAGCCCACTGTGGTACTGGGTCAACCACTCTTCGACCTACAACACGCTTAGCTATTTCAACACGGTCTTCAGTAAAATTTGCCTGTAACCATTCGATAAATGCAGAAATGATAGTTTGCCGTGACGGTGCGTCAGCTCGAATTGAATATGCCAATGATACAGCCTCGTCTCCACGGATAACCGCATATCGTGTGGACATCGTTTGTCTTGGTTTATCTGTGCTGCTTAGTAATTTTTTCAGGAGTGCAATTCGATTTTGGTCATTATCCCCATATGCGATTTCTGGTCGTGCTTGTGGAGTGAGGTGTCCGTTTTGCCAATTTCGGATGATGGTGATTTTCATACTAGCTCCCGCTTCTAAGAAGCCTGCAAGCCAGCGACGATGTGGGAAGGGAGGCATTTGATCAAGGTCAGGAGTCGGTTTTCGTTTTTCTGCCATATACGTTATATAGGTCCGATTGTAGCAAATGAATAAGAGAATAACAAACTATAGGTTATATTCGTAATAACTCAATAGATTCAAATTTACAACGCATTTTCAAAATTGTGCGACATTTGTCACTTCATCTAAAGTTTGAATATTTTCTATCACTCTCAACTTGATTTTCAGATAAATGGCGAGCGATGTAAGAAAAAATATTTATTGACGATTAAATATTCAGTTTGGTTTTCATTACCGGATAATCATATCTGCCCACCAAGGCAGCGTGAACATAAATAGTGCTTGTTGAGTAAATATTCTTTTTATCTCGTCCGTGTAACGTGGATGATCGTGCCTGTATCGGTATCGGTGAGTATTCCAGAAGACCCTATTTGTGGCAAGTTAGCAGCAGAGATAGGTTTTCCGACGGCTTCTAGTTTGAGATATATTCGTCCAGCTTCGCCTGCTTCTATCATGTGACATGGAGCCCAGATTATCTTTCGCAAGACATCTGGAAGAATTTGGAGCCTACCAGAGATCATTTCTCCTGGTTTTGGATCTGGAAGTTACTAACACCCGGTGTTAACAGATTGAATTAAACTGAGAAGAAGTTGACATTGACGAGCGATTACTAACACCCGGTGTTAACAGATTGAATTAAACTGAGAAGTTGACATTGACGAGCGATAATTAGGCGAGTACGGGAGCTCTAGGAGGATGAGCAGTATGATGCTGTAAGTAATCAATCTGCTTCTCTTGTTTTTCCAATTGGTCGGTATGATCTGATACAGTATTACCTTGAAGTGCATGTTCTTCGCGAATTGCTTTTAATTCTCCCATAACCTCATCCATTTTGCTGAAGAAATCATTTTTAGTTGGGAGTAACTTCGTCTTTTCGTCAAGTTTCTCGGTAATGAGTTTATCTATTTCGTCGATATCTTGTTGAGTGAGCATAGTGTTTATACCTTAGATCGAAGACTGCAAAAAGTCAACGGTTGAGTGAGTAGTTTGTGTGAGTAGCTTGGGGTTTGAGAGTGGGGATTAGTTTTCTAGTCCCCATAAATGAAACCCTATAAATACATTTTTTTGAGCGCGGAATCGATTGCGTTCATATCATCTGTGAATTCAGCTACAAGTTCAGGTTTTTTAATTCTTCCTTTATCTAAATTATCATGAAGAAAAAATTGTGGATTAAGAATTACTGCTAGTTGAGTAGCAACAAAATAATTTAAACCAATTACAATGGCTTGTAAGTATAAACCTTTAATAAACAACCAAGGAACCAAAAGGAAAGCAGCTAGTTGTATACCAGAAAACATAGGGGAAAGCATTCGGCTTGTAATAGGATATCGAAAAAACAAGGGATATCGTTGAATTAACTCGATTTCTTTTGAAGTGTATTTGTTATTATCATTTTTTACTTTTATTTTTGAACTGTTAGCAAGTACAATCCATATTTCTAGTAAAGCTGCAATTATTATAAACACCAGTGAGCCAATAAAAGGTTTAAAGAATGTCAAAATAACTAAAGCCAAAACTAATAATTGCATAACTGCCATCAATTATATCAGTAAAAGTCAATAATTATTTGACAATGTTTATAGCCTTTGTTACAGTCTGCCTGAAGACTTAATAAATGCATGGTTCGAGAGGTTGAGCTGTCCTATAAATTCCGGCATTCCTGCGTCAACGCAGTTAAAGGAATATCAAAGTTTACCCTGAGCGAAGTCGAAGGGACATCCCCGCCTTTTTACGCCAAAGAAGTTAAAAAGGCGAGGCTCGCCTTGGGCGGCCCGCATTTTTGAGGCAGAGGAGTTAAGGTAGAATGTCTTTATGGATCCACTGTATATATTTCGTTCTATATTTTTTGGTGTATTATTTTTAGTATTTACTATTTTTTCCCGGAGTAGAGCTTCTTTCTTCGTTTTTGACTCACGGGTTTCTGAATTCTGCGCTCCGTGCCGTCGATGAAGATGGGCCGGTACCCTGTAAACTAGACGTAGTGTCCAAGGTTTGAAATACTAAAAC
>CAYHQC010000005.1:0-18936 GCA_964358845.1 uncultured Gammaproteobacteria bacterium
AAAGACATAATCTACAATTTTAGCGTATCTTACCTGATATGGCAGTAGCCAAAAGGGATGCAACGGAAACGACAGTTAACATTGGAAGTTGTTTTTCTTTTGGAATGGCAATCGTATTTGTGACAATTAGTTGATCAATTGTACTCTTTGAAAGTACTGCTGACGCATCACCCGCTAATACTGCGTGAGTGGCCAAAAAAATCACGCGCGTGGCGCCATGCTGTTTGAGAAACGCGCTTGTCTCTATCGCGGTAGCTCCAGTATTTATAATATCATCAAAAATAATGACTGCCTTTCCTTTCACATCACCTGATATAGATGATACCGACACTTCACCCGTATCATGATTTCTCTTTTTTTCTAAGTACACGATTGGTTCGCCAATATGGTTAGCAAAACTCTCAGACCGAGATACTCCTCCTTTATCCGGCGAAACAACCACACTCTCTGCAAGGGGTCCCCTTGCAGAAGCTAACAGTCCTTGCGTGGATAGTTCAACGACGGGGATAGAAAAATATGGAATAACGGTCTTGGAGTGAAGCTCACAGCATATCACGCGATCAAATCCTGCAACTTCTATGACTTTGGCAACCAATTGCGCTGAAATAGCCTCACCTTTACGAAATGCTTTATCTTGTTTGCTATACCCCATCCACGGTATGACTGCAGTAACAGTTTTTGCGCCTAAGCCCTTAAGCGCTGTCGCAAATAAGCAAAGCTCCACCAAGTGCTGATCCGCAATTTGAGATAATGACTGTATGACAAACACATCTTGATCTTTGACATCGTCAAGAATTCTTACGCGGCACTCACTATCTATAAACCTCGTCACTTCAACATTGCCCAATGAAATGCCCAATGCATCAGCGACTTCTTTTGAAAGGAGTGGATTGGATGTACCGGAAAATAAAATCATGTTTTTAATTCTAACAATTGCAATACCCGCTCATCCATAAGTGAATCGACCAGAAGGTCAGGCTTCATTATTTGTAATTCCTCTTTATCTATATTCCATCCTGTCGTAACTATAATTACTCGCGCTCCTATAGACCGCGCACAGATAATATCATGTTTGGTATCACCTATAAATATAATATCTCTAGGATCTGGAGTTTCCCCATATAATGTCTCAATTTTTGGAATAACGAGTTTCGCTAAATCATCCCGCATGTCCGCTTCATGACCATACACAGAAACACAAAATTGATCCGTAGAAATACCTACATGTGAAAGCTTCCATAAAGCACTTTTTCCTAAATTTCCTGTAAGCGTACCCAAAACATGATGTCTTGATGTATGAACTTTCTTAAACAATTGATGCGCATGATCGATTTTTGCGTACAAGACCCGTTCTTTGGATGCATTGGTTAAATATTCATCAAATGCGTTTCCCAGCGCATCGAGCTCAGAAACAAGAAGTTCTTGAGACACTCCAGAACCCTCAAGTAGGCCTAAAAAAATTCCACGATCTCCCACACCATTAAATCTTTTACTCCACATGGAAGAATCGAGGTTGATATCTTTGTTAAACACCTTTTTGATGGCATACGGAAACCTGCCTATCGCAAATTCAGGAGCTAACGCACGAATAAGCGTGCCATCAATGTCAAACATCACATACTTCTTCTTATTTCTCATGGTTTAATTATACACGTGCGTTATATTGGATAAGTGCAGCTTTGAGAAGTTCGACACAGCGGGATATTGCTGTGGTATTTAAAACATACGCAATGCGGACTTCGTTTTTTCCTTTTGTCGCACCTGTGCTGAGCAAAGTCGAAGTATAGAATCCGGCGGCTGGCGCCAGCATAAGCGTTTCATTTTGATCTCTAAAATCGGTAAGAAGCCATATACAAAACTTCTCTGCATCATCTATAGGAAGCCCAACTATCGTATAAAATGCTCCTTCGGGCTTTGGAATAACTACGCCATCAATCTTTTTTAAACCTTCATACAATACATCGCGGCGTTTTTCAAATTCATCATGTAATGCTTTAAAATATGCTTCATCAACATTGATAAGCTCGGCAGCCATAGCCTGATCTATGAGTCCTGCTGATAATCTGCCTTGTCCGATCTTTAATACGCCGGACATAATATCTTTATTTAAAGATATAAGAGCGCCGATTCGAATACCACATGCGCTATAGCGCTTGGAGAGACTATCAAGCATAATTGCTTGATTAGGCAAATCTTTCATATAGGAAAGCAGTGAGACTTGTTTCCTTCCGTCATATGCATACTCTCGATACACTTCATCTGATAAAAGAAACAATCCATATTTTTTGGCAAGTAACACCAACATCTCCATTTCTTCTTTCGTATAGACTGTGCCTGTAGGATTATTTGGGGTACAAATAAGAATCGCTTTCGTTTTTTTCGTAATCTTTTTTTCTATTTCGTCAAAAAGTGGAAGATGAAAACCATTCACAGCCGTCGTAAGTACCGGCACTAATGTAACTCCATGAACGATAGCGTACGAATTATAGTTGGTGTAGAAAGGCTCAAATACAAGTATCTCATCACCCACTTCACACGTAGCAAACATCGCCCAAGAAATTGCTTCTGAACCGCCCATCGTTATCTGAATATCCGAGGTTTCTAAAAATGAATATCCTAATCCATGGTAATACGTTTTTAATGAAGACAAGAGAGGCGCTTCTCCCTGAGAATGAGCGTATCCTACAGGATTTTTCTGCCATTTGTGGAGAACGTCAATCATGACGTCAGGAGTAAGCACGTCAGGATCCCCAATGTTAAAGTGATACACATGAACACCTTCTTTTTTAGCTTCTAGAGCATATGGCACGAGTTTGCGAATTGGCGAAGCGGGAACGGATTGCAGACGCTTGGAAATCATAGATTACCAGTATAGCATTTATGTTCCCTCTTGCCATGACGTGAGGTAATGCTTTTGTTCTTTGGTTAACGTATCAATTTTCACTCCCATGGCGACTAATTTCAACCGTGCAATTTCTGAATCCATCGCGCGATCAATGTGATACACCTTCACCTCAAGTTTACCTTTGTTTTTTACAAAAAACTCGGCCGCCAACGCTTGATTGGCAAAACTCATATCCATAACCTCAGCAGGATGTCCTTCTGCTGCAGCGAGATTTATAAGTCGCCCTTCGCCAAGTACAAAAATTTTCTTTTTGCTTGGGAGCGTATATTCATCGACAAATGGTCGGATACGTCTGGTGGCCTTGGCTTTCGCAACCAGTGCTGCTATCTCTATCTCCACGTCAAAATGTCCAGAGTTAGCTACCACTGCCCCATCTTTCATAGCAAGCATATGTTCGAGCGTGATGACGCCTTTATCCCCTGTAACGGTGATAAAGATATCGCCAGTCTTGACCGCCTGCGCCATCGGCATTACGCTAAATCCATCCATAACGGCTTCTAATGCTTTAATCGCATCTACCTCGGTAACGATGACTTGTGCCCCCATGCCACGAGCGCGCGAAGCCAAGCCCCGTCCACACCAGCCATATCCTGCGACCACAACGACTTTTCCGGCTAACAACATGTTGGTAGCTCGCATGATTCCATCAAGCGTCGATTGCCCCGTACCATACCGGTTATCAAACATATGCTTGGTATCGCTATCGTTGACGGCATACACCGGAATTTTGAGTGCACCATCTAAAAGCATCGCCTTAAGCCGTATGACACCGGTCGTGGTTTCTTCGCTGCTACCAAGCATTTCTTTCAATTGTGATGAACGCTCTTTATGAAGTAAAGAAACTAAATCTGCCCCATCGTCCATAGTGACATGGGGATGCATATCTAACACTGCATTGAGATGTTTGTAATAGGTCTTGTTATCCTCGCCTTTTATGGCAAATGTGGGGATGCCATAGTCTTTTACCAAACTCGCGGCTACATCATCTTGGGTAGAAAGCGGGTTGCTTGCACAAATCGACACGTTTGCTCCACCATCCTTGAGCATAATCATAAGATTGGCGGTCTCTGCGGTCACGTGGAGACATGCAGCGATGGTAAGGCCTTTGAGGGGTTTATTTTTTGCGAATCTCTTCCCTAATCCTTTGAGCACCATCATCTGGTTCCCCGCCCATTCGATTCTATTTTTTCCCAACGGAGAAAGAGCGAGATCTTTTACATCATGTGGGACAAGTTTTGCCATATGCCTCCTATTTTGATGACCAATATTGAGAACTTACCTATGGTACATAAATCAAACGCCGAATACAATCATGAATTTGACTCCATACCATGTCCATTTTATAATACACATTCTATGCCTATAAATCAGAGACAACGACGAACTCAAGCAGATGCACATCTCAAGCGATATTTTCCGTCACTTACTGAGGATCAAAGAAGGCCCATTTGCGAGATGATAACAAATAATTTTGATGCAAACTACTCACCACTAAAAAAAGAACAGGACAGTAGAGACGCTATCGGACAGGGTGCAAGCTTTGAAGAATTTACCATTGCCATAGGACGAAATATGGCACATATAGAACCAACCGGGGTGGAACAAGAACGACTTGCTTATATCTTACGGAAGGTTTGGACGATGTAACTGGTATGTGTTAAAAACATTTTCACTTTCAAGCATACGCCTCATTCCATCCAAATTTTCTAAAGACCCTGATTGCCTCATCTACCAATATACCTTGAATAATAACTGGCGGCTTATCAAAATATGGCTTACACTCTCCTAATTTTTTGTCTTGAAGAATGGGCCATTTCGTATACCCACCCATCCATAACGATCTCACTGAAAATACAATCTTTTTAAACTTCGCTTCACGTGCCATAAACGAACACATAGGACAAGGTTCACAATTTGAGTACAATGTGCAATCAGATAAATCCGATGTCTTGAGAAGTTTCTGAGCTCCTCGCATAACAAGAATTTCTGCATGGTTTGTTATATCATGATCCTGCTGCATTCTATTTTCTGATTCTGCAAGAATTCTATTTTTGTAAACTATAAGCGCACCAAACGGGGAATCTCCTTTTTCTACAGCTTTTTTTGATAGCTCGATACAGCGTTTGATAAAATCTTCATCCGAATTCATAGGGTAATTACATTTCCATAATTTTCTTTATATCGTTTGATAAATTCTTCTTTCGTATAGTGATGAGTGACCGTGCCGTACTTCTCTACCGTGTACACAGCGGCGACCGAACCCATGTTGCCGCAGGTTTCTAAATCAAACTCTCTCAGGTATCCTGCCAAAAAACCTCCTCGATACGCATCTCCAGCGCCTGTAGGATCAGACACGTTTTTAGGTGTCGCTGGCTTAATGTGTATGGCGTCATGTCGGTTTTCGATGATTGAACCTTTGGCTCCTATAGTGGTAATCACCGCTTTCGGTCCCATCACCAACAATTCCTCATGGGAAATGCCAAGTTTTTGCTCAATGAGGGCTATTTCATAATCATTACCGATAAGAATCTCGGCCCCCTCTATAGCAAACCGTAAGTCGTCCGACGTAAAATTATCAATCTGAAACGCAGGATCATAAAGGTATCGATATCCAAATTCTCGACATTCAGAAACATATTTTTTTACTGCAGCAGGGTCATTGGGACCAATGACGACGAAATGAGGTTTTTCAGACTGTTGAAGTGAAAGCTCCTTATTATATTTCGATGCCCCAAGGTAAAACGCGCCTATTTGGTTATCATCCCTATCCGTTACCACATGATACGAACTACTCGGCTCGTCGTAGACAATTCGAATACCATCTGAGGATATTTCATGCTTACTTAAAAATTGTTGATAATCTAAAAAATCATTTCCTGCAGCCGCGATAATATGCGGCTCAACCCCTAATAATTTGAGTGTGTAGGCGATGTTGCCGGCACAACCACCTAAATTTTTTGTTAATTTATCGGCCAAAAAACTTAAACTAATCTGATGCAATTTATCCGGCATAATCCGATCGGCAAACCGGCCGGAAAAATTCATAACGTAATCGTATGCTACTGAGCCGGTAATAAATTCTTTCATTATTGCTGGAAATTTTTGGAGATCTCAGCGAGCTTCATGGCAGCTGCTTGTTGAGACTTCTTTATTGCATCGTTTATTGCACGTTTCAAGTTTTCGTCTGCGACGCCATCAACTTCTACTAGCCTGACTTCCTGATTGCCGGAAATAATGATGCGAACGTTTCCTTCCGCCACTTCAAACTCCTCACCCGCTAATGCTTGTTGTATTTGCATCGCTTGCTTTCTCATGGAGTTTAAGTCTCCTAATGCTTTAAATGGATTAATCATATACACCCCTTTCTATTAAAAGAATATTGTACTACTTTTTCCCGAGTACTATCTCTACTGTTACTTTTTCTCCAAATAATTGTTTCATAAGATCGGCAAGCATACCGCGAACACTTGGCTCTGAAAGTTTTTCCTGATGAAATGGATAAAATGCTTCAATGGATACGACACTCCCCTCTACCGAGAGAGGACGAGCCGAACGTAATACACCTGCCACAGAATGATTTGTGGGCTTTGCCGCCGCTATAACGTCTGGCCAGTGTTCGACAAGCCGCTCATATGTCAAAAGTCCCAATGACTTTACCCCTATACTAGGAGGTGCAATAGATACTTCTTCTGCTACGTGTACAGAATGCGCCTGCCGAGCAGTTACAGCTATCGGAGCGGGTGATGGCACTGATATCTCCACCATATTCTCTCCTTTACAAAGATTCACTACCGCTACCTCCACGGGTAATGCAAGTATTGGTGTGTAACGAAAAGAAAGAAATGCACGCGAAAGCTCATCTATCGCAAACAATACTCTCTCTTGTGACCAAGATGGCTTGGTTTCAACGCCTAACGCAATATGCACAAGCTGTTCTTCAAGCGCATACAATACATCCGTCGTAAATTGCTTGATGTCTGATCCATCTTCTTCCAATTGATGAATTACCTCTAAACAAACCTTCACATTTTTTTCTACGAGGGACGTAAGAAACATGTTTTTAATTGCTTGATCCGGAACAGATAAAAGAGTGCGAGCTTCCTCAATCGTTACGTTTGTTTTTAGAAAGCTTACTTGTTCTAATACCTTCACAGCATCCCGAAAAGAGCCATCTGCCACTTCTGCAATCAGTGCAAAAATTTCCGGGTCTACATGCATTTTTTCTTTTTTTGCTATACGTTCGAGAACATTGACAAGCACTGACTTTCCTACACGAGTAAATTTGATATGCATACAGCGCGAAAGAATAGTGCTCGGTACTTTTTGCGGATCAGTCGTTGCGAGTACAAATACTGCATGGCTCGGCGGTTCTTCAAGAGTTTTTAACAATGCATTAAATGCTTCATTGGTCAACATGTGCACTTCATCAATAATGTAGACTTTAAACTCTCCTGCCGATGGAGTCAGCCCAATACCGTCGCGAAGTGCGCGAATATCATCTATCCCTCTATTGCTGGCGGCATCAATTTCGATAACATCAAGAGCTGTGCCAGTTGCGACAGACACACATGCGGCACATGTGCCGCACGGACCCGACTTCTTCATTTTTTCACATAAAAATAACTTGGCTATAATGCGTGCGGCAGTTGTCTTTCCTGATCCCTTCGGTCCGCTAAAAAAGAATGCGTGAGGCAATTTCAAACGATCTTTTGATAATAGAGAAAGAAGCGTCGCATGAACGTCTTTATTATCAATCTCGTCTATAACTTGTGGTCTATATGTTCGATAAAAAGCCATATACGTAAAATTTCTAAATCCTAATACCTAATATCTAAACAACATGTATTGTTTAGAATTTAGTACTTAGAAATTAGAACTTTTTCATTACTCTTCATGGTGATTACCGAGCAAATGCTCCAGTCCATGAAGCACGAGCTCTATAATTTTATCCAAAACCAACACATTATCTTCCCCCGCCTCTATAACTGCCTGCGGATATGAAACGACGATATCTCCAAGTCTGATCATACCATCTGGAGGTGGAACAAATGGTGTCATGGGTTGAGACGGATCATTTTGGGGAAAAGATAAGACATCTGTCGTTGTCTCAATTTTTCTATAGAGCGTATTGAGCATCTTCATCCGTCGATCACCCACGATAGACACACTTACCTCTGTGTCGCTTTGTACCCGTAAATCTAAACTCTTTGTGACGGCATCTTTGATAGCGAGTGCGTCTACAGGAAAATGAGATTCTGTTTGAAAGAGTACCGTAATCATAATATAGTAAAGCTACGCACTTAAGAAGAATACACTATTGAATACGTTATTTGGAAGATGTCAATTCTCGAAGGATTGCCGACACCCTATTTCCATCGGCTTGGCCTTTCACTGCAGCCATGACTTTACCCATAAGAGGACCAAATTCTAGCCCTATTGACTCGGAGCATACTCGGGCCACAATCGCTTTAAGATCTTCGTCGGATAACTCTGCAGGTAAATACTTGGTTAGTACCTCAAGTTCTTCTTTTTCTTTTTGTGCCAATTCAGTACGTGCGGCTTTTGTAAAAGCATCGATTGATTCTTTATGCGTTTTCACTTGTTTTTTTACCACTGCCAATACATCAGCATCTGACACCTTCGTCTCGGCCTCCACGCCATACTTATCTATTGCCAAATTTTTTACCGCGGAAATAAGCATGCGAATAGTGCCCACTTGTATTGCTTTTCGGGCTTTCATCGCAACGATTAACTGATCTTGAAGCTTTTGCAACAACATGTTAATAGGACGTCTTTCGATTTCTGCGCATGCGGCGCTTCAACTCTTTTTTAGCCTCTTTACGCTTTTCTGCGGGCTTCACATAAAACTCTCGTTGTTTCAACTCCTGTAAAATACCCTCTGAGAGTACCTTGCGCATAAACTTTCTGATGGTTGAATCGGCTGAATCGCCCGGGCTTGCTTTTACAAATACCATAATAAATAAACACCTGCCTCTCTTAGAAACACTTTCCACCAAAGGTGGATTAGTGTTTCTTAGACCCGCCCAATGAACGCTCCATGAGCCGCGCTACGAATAGTAGGTAAGGCGAACGGCAAGTCATGGCGGGTAATCATATTTTTTCTTTTATCTTCTCCACAATCTTTCCAAAATCTCTGTCGCTTAATTTTTTATTTGGAAGTGATTGTATTATACCACCACCGTCCCCTTCAAAGCGAGGCATAATATGGACATGCATATGAGAAACCCCCTTCGGCTCGCCATGGTTTATGCCGATAGATAATATTTTTGTGTCAAATGCCTTTTCCAATGCCCGAGACATGTTTTTTACTGTAACGAATACTTGTTTAATCTCCGTATCTTGATATCCAAGCATCGTTTCCTCGTGACGTCGATGAATGACCATCACGTGTCCATCCGTCGCGCCGAAAATATCTATAAACGCGACCGTATGTTCATCTTCATACACAATATATGAAGGAATTTGTTTGGCAATAAGTTTGCAAAAGATACAGGTATCCATATAGAACTTAGAACTCAAATCTCAATGTCCAATAATGAGTTCTGGTCATTGAGTTCTCTGTGCTACGCACAAATTACTTTTATCACTTCAATAATCTCCGACAATGGTCGTTTAGACGGTTTCATGTCGGGATTTTTAGCACTGCCGTTTAGCACCATGTGATGACTGGCGTGGAGAAACCATGTCGCTTCCGGTTCTTCTTTCTTTAGCCGTTGATATACTCCTGATAGGTCAATTTCTGGAAGCGGCAACGCTTTTATCCTCAAGTAGAGTTTACGGGGATCTTTACGAACGGCAATCACAAATCCTTTCTTTTGTGACACGTGTATGACTTCATCATTGACCGTTTCAAATGCAATACCTTTTCCCCACCTGGTCTCAAATTCTATCCCATTTTTATCAATCTCTATTTCTGCCCACACCTTATTTTGCATAGTCTTATAAATTGCATCGAGAGCGGACATGCCAAGTTCTACAATCTTTAACTGATTATCCGCATACATATAACGCCAACCGTCAATAATCGTATGAAGCCCAAATCCCCAAATGTCAGCGTTTGGGGTGGGGAAAAATACTTCACGGAAATGATCGATGTCGTTTACAACGGACACCATTCTCTCAAGTGCAAGGTCTACGCCATGCGATTTTTTAATCTCTTCATATATGAGTTTTGCTGCACAGGTATCATCTGCTGTTTGATGATGATCAAATTTGCCAAACCCAGTATCCACATGCAAGATTTCTGGATTGCTATCAGGAGGCATATCGTTAAGCGTTTTGCCAGCTGGTACAAACGCAAAACCCGCCTCTTCCCAATCTGGCCAAAACATTTTGACGAGCCAAATACTGGTTATAGCGTCTAAATCAGGGCCCAAATGACAAACAATAGTTTTCATGAAGAAAGTATAACGTGTCTATAAGAGGGCCTCAAGAAGGAAGAATTATGGCACTCTTGTAAAACGATAGCCCTGAGCGATCCCAAGACCCCCACTTGCTCTGGATAAAACATCAACACTTTGGCCGTCAACGAGAAGCATGGCTGATTTACGTCGGTGATCTATGCTTCCTATTCTTGTTCCTTTAGATGGCATAGCCGCTTCTAATAAATCATCAAAACCAACCGTATAAACATTTTTATATGGCTCAGCGCCTTTTTGTTCGGCTAGCATTGCCTCATGATGGAGTACTTGAACAAACCCGCGCGCATTATCATCAGGTTCTCCTCCCTGGTATTCAATTATAAAACGACCTGTGACCCTAATAGGTTCACTAAACAGTAAACCGTCTTGTAGCTCCTCCACTAGTATTCCCATAGAATCGCATTCTAAGATAACACGGGAAATAAGTCAACTCTTAGGGCGCTCGGACAATCTAAATGAGGCTAAATCAATAGGACTGGGCAAAGAGCCATTTGTGATTTGCTGGTTTACCACAATGAATACAAACACCCTTTTCAGTTTCTGAGTTCAACGGTAAACCTGCCTGCGCAGGCAGGCAACGTGTACTGGCTTTCGTTTCCTTTTTAATCTCTGCCTCGCAAACCGCATCTTCACACCAAAATGCACGAATAAATCCTCGCGTTGAATTCATAATCTCTTTAAACTGATCATACGTATCAGCATCTCGTGTATTTTCTATCAAAAATACTTTCGCTTTATCAAAAAGTGCCTTTTGCATCTCTTTTAACAGCTTTTCTGTCGTGATAAGCATTTCCTCTCGTGAAACAATAATCTTATCCCCCGTATCGCGACGAACGATAGTCACTGTGCGATCTGCATACTCTTTTAAACCTACTTCAAATCGGACCGGCACGCCTTTCACTTCCCACTCGTTAAACCTGCGGCCAACACTTGGTTCATCACGATCATCAAATTTAGATCGTACTCCCCCATTGGCTAACGTTTCCTGCATCTGTTTGGCATAAAATTCTAACTCGCTGGCCTTCAAATCTGAGGACTTTTTAATCGGCATAATCACTACTTGAATCGGTGCCATTTTAGGAGGCAGTATAAGTCCTTGATCATCGCCATGCACGAGAAATAACCCGCCTAAGCTACGCGTTGAAAATCCCCACGACGTTTGCCAGACATATTCAGTCTTGCCTTCTTTACTCTGAAACTTAATATCGAAAGGCTTTGAAAAATGTTGGGCCAAATCATGTGAGGTCGCTCCTTGCAATGCTTTGCCATCCGGCATAAGTGCTTCTACAGCATACGTCGATTCTGCGCCGGCAAATTTTTCGGTAGAGCTTTTTCTGCCAGCGTATACTGGAATGGCAAAATAGTCTTCATACATCAGCCTGTACCACTCCAGAGCTTTTTGTGTAAAATCTTGAGCTTCTTTATGCGTGACGTGCGCTGTGTGCCCTTCCTGCCACAAAAATTCCATCGTGCGCAAAAATAAATACGTACGTTTTTCCCACCGAACGACGTTATTCCACTGATTGATAAGAAGGGGCAAATCACGCCAGCTTTGTACCCATTTAGAATACATTGCATACATGATTGTCTCTGAGGTAGGGCGCACTACGAGAGGATCTTTCAGTTTTTCCCCTCCTCCAATTGTTACGATTGCAAGTTCCGGCGAAAACCCTTTGACATGTTCTTTTTCCTTCTCCAAAAGTGAAAGAGGAATAAACATCGGAAAGTATGCGTTTTCTACACCCGCAGACTTAAACATTTTATTCAAAGACTCTGTCACCATCTCCCACAACGCATATCCGTAGGGACGCAAAACCATCGTGCCTTTGACCGGCCCGTAGTCAGCCAACTGCGCCTTAAGAATGACATCTGTATACCAATCCGACAGATTTTCAGACTTCTTTTTCAATTCTTTTTTTTCAAATTGACTGCTCATAAATCGTTAAAATAATTTTCCTCCAACCACTGCCTTATCCTTGTCCGGTATAATTAGTATACACTCATGTCCCTCATCTGGTACACCAAGAGTTAATACTTCTGACATAAATGGGCCTATCTGACGAGGGGGGAAATTGACGATACCAAGTACTAATTTACCAATTAATTCTTCTTTAGTGTAGTACTTCACTACCTGCACACTTGACTGCTTCTTTCCTATCTCAGGACCAAAGTCAATCGATAGCTTATATGCTGGCTTTCTCGCCTCCGGAAAATCTTCGGCTGCAATAATCTTCCCAACCCTCACATCGAGTTTTACAAAATCATCATATGTTGCCATGTATCCTCCATTCTAAATGTTTTTTTCCACAAAAAAAGATACCTTTATTTTATAAGGGCGAGTCTGCCAGCTAGCGGATCGCGGTACCACCTTATTTTACCCGCCGAAGCTTTCGCGAAGGAGGGCCTCAATTGTTAGCTTTTACGGGCTTACCCGTTTTCGTTATTAGCGAAACTGCTCGTTCCGTTCGGGGCGGAACTAAAAACGCATTTCAATTGAAAGTATACTTCATAAATAAATTGAAGGTCAATCACTAACTAGAAGCTTCTCGCATGATGCCACCGCCGCCACCTTGGGCTGCATTACCCCACAAGATCGCTCGTGTAATATCATCGACACGTTTACTATCAAATACTTTTGCCGCCTCTTTACCGCCAGTTGTCCGAAGCATCATCTCTTGTTGCTTTCCAACCATAGCTATACGTGATCGTTCCATCTGAGAAACTGTAGGATTTGCAAATGCAAAACCAATTCCCGTAGCGATTCCTATCCCAGTACCAATACCTGGAGTAAGAAATATACTATCTGCAATTGCTCCACCAAATCCTCCGAATGTTCCAAACACGACTGAACCGATTGCCCGCTGCATAATGGATCCAATAAAAAGTGCCCTATCTTGAGTCTTTAACAAATCCCGAAGCTGGGGCATAACCATTTGCATAGACTTTTTCATATCTCCTTGAGGAAGAACAGCAATAATAGATCGAAATGCATCTTCTGAAGCAGATGAAGCAGGATGAATGATACTATCAATTTTCCTTCGAATTCGCTCGACAAGTGGACTTTTCTTTCGTAATCCTTCTTGACCTATTTCCATATGCCTCTATTATATCCTATAACAAATTCAAATGCAACTTTCCTTGGAAGGGTTAATCCGTATCATCAAAATCATTCTTGCGGTCATTCCCTGAGTCGCGATTGTTATTATCATTGTTATTATTCTGCTTCACTTCATTTTTCTTATCTTCTTTCTTATCATCTTTCTTGTCCGGCTCTTTGAGAATCGTCTCAAGTTCGTCAATATTCTGTTGAATAATCTGTTGGGTTTGTGTGATTTGCGCTGATGTCAACTGGTGAGATGCTTGAGAATTCAAATTTAATGAATCATTCATAGGAATAAATGTAGGCACAACTGCTATGGCGCTCGACACTGGTTTTGTCGTTGGTACTGAGGCTATCGCACCAGTCAAAGGTTTTGTAGTTGGGATATATGCAATTGCGCTGGTCACTGGTTTTGTGGTTGGAATGGCCGCTATCACACCAGTCAAAGGTTTTGTGGTTGGGACAGATGCTATGGCGCTCGACACTGGTTTTGACGTTGGTACTGAGGCTATCGCACCAGTCAAAGGTTTTGTGGTTGGGACAGATGCTATGGCGCTCGACACTGGTTTTGACGTTGGTACTGAGGCTATCGTACCAGTCAAAGGTTTTGTGGTTGGGACTGTAATACTCCCAGCACTAAAAGCTGAAGGCGCGGTTGGTGCAGGGGAAACTTCAGCTGAAGGAGTCTTTGAAATCACGATTTGCTTTTCTTCTTCAAGTGTCAAATTTACTTCCTTTAGCTTTTCAATATACTCGGTCGCAATTTTCTTTTTCGTTTCCTGATTCGGAGCACGATCAATCATAGTTATCGTTGATGTAATTTGCTGTGATAAATATGAAAGACCTTTTCCTGATTGATCATTCCCAAGTAACGCTTTTGCTTCAGAAAATCTTCGCTGTGTATAGGAAACGTTTAACGCTGCCTCTATTGCATAACTTGGACGCGCTGCAAATAACACTCCTCTCTCAATCGCAAGCTTCACACCGTACATCGGATCTCCAGGATAGCTATTCCACGACTGCATAATAAACATGGTGGGAATTATAAAAACAAGGAAAAGAATCCACAAAAGATTATCAACAATTTTTTGCATATTAGCCTCCCCTCATTATTCGCATAATATCATTTACTGACACAAAAAGAATGAGAGCTAGAAGTACAATCATACCAATCTGATGCGTGGAACGCTCAAATGCTGGTTTCACTCGCTTCCCCAATATTTTTTCCAAAAATACGAAAAGCAATCTCCCGCCATCAAGCGCTGGTATAGGTAAAATATTTATAATTGCTAAATTTAAAGACAAAATGCTTGCAAGCTCCAACACCGCTTGCCACCCAAATTTGACGGCTTGCCCGGTCACTTGCGCAATGCCGATGGGTCCTGCCACATCAGCAGTGAGCTTTTGAAAGGTAATAAGCTTCCACACCGTTTGACCTAAAGATACAAACATTTCTTTAGCACGCGTGGCATTGATAACAATTGCTTTCACAGGCGCTTCACGCCATGAATATTTATGGAGTTCTAAATCAGTAATAGCTATGCCTAAAGGGCCTTCCCCTACCGGAACTTCAATGCGAGGTGTAACGCGTACGCTCATCGCAACACCGTTTCTCTCCAGCAATATAAGAATCTCTATCCCTTTATTTGCATTCACAAATTCAATAAGATTTGTCGGAGTTTTCGGGCGGTAAGGCGGATTCATATCCAAAGTAATTTTGGGATATCTCTCTAATCCAACGATAACATCGCCCACTTTAAGTCCCGCCTTCTCTGCAGGACTTGCCGTAACAATTCTCTCAACAGTGACAAGCCCCGTGGGCTCTCTCACGCCAAGAGTCAAAAGCACTGCGGTAATACCGACAGCTAAAAACAAATTCATTATCACGCCTGCACTGAGTATGAGGGCACGAGCTTTTTTCGATTTTGCTTGAAACGATCGTTCTCTCAAAAAATTTGCAGGAAATTTCACTCCGAGTTTCTTTTGCACCGCTAAATACTCCGTATCGGTCGCTTCGTCTTCCCCAAACAATTTCACAAATCCGCCAATCGGCAGCCAATTTAATGAAAGGACGGTTTCACCAAATTTTTTGCCAAATATACGAGGCGGCAACCCAAAACCAAATTCTTCCACAAAAACTCCTGCCCAATTGGCCACCAAAAAATGACCGAGTTCATGCACAAAAACAAGGATGGAGAGAAGAAGGAAGAATGTAATAACAGTCAACAACATAATCTACAAATCTACAAATGCTAAATCTACAAATAAATGCGGAAATGTTTTAATGATTAAATAAATTACTACATTCAATCATTCATTTGCATATTTGTAGATTTGATTATTTGTAGATTGTTATATTTGCAATAATTCCTGCTCCTTGCGCTGTCCCATAGCGTCGATGTCTGCAATCATTTCGTCTGTCAATTCCTGAATGCGTTTCTCACCATTTTTTTGGTCATCTTCTGAAATTTCTTTGGCTTCTTCAAGCTTTTTCAATTCCTTCATACCTTCTTGCCGCACTTGTCGCACCATGATGCGCCCGGCCTCTAATTTGGCTTTCGCAAGCTTAAGGTACTCAAGTCTGCGTTCTTGTGAAAGAAGTGGAATGGTTATACGAATTATCTCGCCATCAACAACGGGAGTTACTCCGGTATTGGTTTCCATAATACCCTTTTCTATTTCTTGAATTGTCGATACGTCGTAGGGGGCAATCACGATAGTCTTTGAATCCATGGTCGTAATCGTCGCCATTTCCATAATTTTTAGTCGCTGAGTGCCGTCGTAGGCTGATATGACGATGTTTTCAACCAACGCCGGAGTGGCTCTGCCGGAACGAATGGATGCTAAATCAGCTTGCGTAACTTCTATGGATTTTTTCATCCGATCACGCGTGTTTGAGAGAAGTGGATCAATCATCGTATGTACCTATCTTATGATAATGAATTTTTAAGGTCAAGAAGAAAACAAACTGACGAAACAAACTGACGAGTAGCTACTCCCCAAGTGTCATACGGGTAAATTTGGCGACAGTAATATTTTCACCTAACTTTGCAATCGTAAGTTTGACCAACGCCTGCATGGTGAGCTTTGTATCGCGAATATAATCGCTTTTTAATAATTCTTCTACATTTTTAGGATCCATAGCGGCAATTTGAAGCGTCATCTCATGCGCGAGTGCTTTAAATTCATCCGTGCGAGCGACGAAATCTGTCTCGCATCGCAATTCTACAAGCACTCCCACTTTTCCATTTGCATGAACATAGGAAGCGATAATACCTTGCGACGTTTCTTTGCCTTCTTTTTTGGCTGCTTTCTCCAAGCCACGCTCACCCAACAATTTTTTGGCTTTATCAAAATCTCCATTTGCATCTTCTAGAGCTTTACGGCAATCAGCAACTCCTGCTTGTGAATATTGACGAAGCTTTTTTAATACATCAATAGAATATTTCATAGGTCACTTAGGTTAATTACGTAACTTACGTTACTTGACAACAATTTTTTTTACGCTGGCTTTTTTTCGACCAGAGGCCGATTCGCCTTTGGCGGACACTGCTTCATTTTTCTCGACTTTCACCTCTTCTGCTATTTCTTTTTTCTCTGCCTTAGCTATGGCATTGATGTTTTGCATTGCTGGCTCAACGTTTACCACTGGCGAGACTTTTCCTGCTGCAACTTCTGCTTCTTTTTGAAACTTCTCTAATCCGGTGTGATATGCATCGGAAAGCGCCGTAACCAAAAGCTCTACAGACCCGACTGCATCATCATTTGCAGGTATTGTGTAATCTATACCAGTAGGATTGGCATTTGTATCGACAATTCCGACAACCGGAATACCCAAGCTTAAGGCTTCTTTGACAGAAATCTGCTCTTTGCGAACGTCTACAACCACCAATGCGGCGGGGGGCTTTGAAAGGGTCAAAACGCCTTCGTAATCCGCCATCAAACGGCGAAGATCGCGAGCCATAGCCATTTGTTCATGCTTAGGAAACTTCTTCCATGCACCCGTTGCTTGATCGGCCGTCATGGTATTTACTTTTTTAATATTTTTGGAAATCCCATCCCAATTGGTCATAAACCCGCCAATCCAGCGATTGATAAGAAAACTTGCTCCAGCGGCAGTTGCCGCTTGCTTTACCACACCTTGCGCCTGACGCTTCGTGCCGACAAAAATAACAGTTGACCCCAATGACCCTAATTCGTAAAGATAGTCAATAGCTGCATCAAGCCCTGCTTTGGTCTTTGCAAGATCAATGATGTGAATGCCGTCTTTTTCCTGCCAGATAAATTCGGCGGCCTTTGGGTGCCAACGCTCTGATTTATGCCCAAAATGACATCCTGCCTCTAACAATTGCTCGAGTGTAATGTTTTTCATAATAATATATTTCGTCCTTGCGAGGAGTCTTCGACGTGGCAATCTCTGTACTAAAGATTGCTTCGCTGTATGAACAGACTCGCAATGACATTAAAAAAGCACGCTATACGCGCGCTTACATAAACGGGCGTATCTCCTTCGCCCCGCAAAGCTTTAGCGTCGTGGGGTTGACCGCCACTCAAAACTATCTGGAAATCCAAACAGGAAATACTTTTTGAGTGTGTGGAATATATGGAGTATACACGAATTTTTTATATCAATCAAGCGTGGAATTCTCTGACAGGGTCTAACCCTGTCAATTTTTTCTCCAAGGGGACCCCTTGGAGAAACTTCAACTATGTTTCCAAAAACTATTGTAGTCAACAATTATGCTATAGCATTTTTGTTGACTACTTCGTTTGAGTATTGAATAGGAAATTTGGAGCATAATGTTTTTATCTCGCTTGCTATGTGAAGAATTATTTTATTTTCAATTAATTCCTTTTTTGCACTCGCCAAAAATACTTTTCGCGCTTCTTTATCTTCTGGTATTTTATAATGGGAAACCTCTGTAATAATTTGAATGATCCATTTTCCAATCTGTTTCATTTCTTTCTCTTTCATCCCTCGCGTCGTAATTGCAGGCGTACCCAACCTGATGCCAGAGGGATACACCGATGTACCCGTATCAAATGGAACGGTATTACGATTAACGATGATGCCCGCATATTCAAGTGCCCAAGCCACAACCCACGCAGATGCACCAATTGATCGAAGATCGATAAGTATTAAATGTTTATCTGTGCCACCCGAGACAACATCCAGTCCTTCTTTAACAAATACTGTGGCAAGTGTTTGAGCATTTATAACCATTTGCTTGGCATATTGTTTGAATACTGGGGATGTGGCTTCTTTGAGCGCGACAGCAATTCCTGCAATCGTATGCTCGTGCGGACCACCTTGAATACTGGGAAATACGGATTGATCGATAGCTGCGGATAATTCTTTTTTGGAAAAAATAATCGCACCTCGGGGGCCTCTAAGCGTTTTATGTGTCGTCATCATGACTACATCCGCATAGGGAAATGGTGAAATATTCGCTCCTCCGGCTATGAGTCCCGCTTCATGAGAAACATCA